>JBCCQC010000261.1:0-6424 GCA_039024535.1 Chloroflexota bacterium | reverse complement strand
CGTATAAATCTGGCGTGACGCGCATGGCACGTAAATCCGGGGCAATTGGCAAATACGATACGCTGTGGCAGGCGCGATTCCACGATTACATTATTCGCAACGAACGTGAATTAAACCATATTCGCAATTATGTGGTGCATAATCCGGCACGGTGGCATGAGGATACGTTCTTTACCCAACGTTAGTTGATGGACACATGTGTAATATAATGTAGTTGCTTATTTTCTGTGGGTCGGACACGCAGAAGCGTGTTCCTACAGTTCAAAACGGTTTTGTAGGGACGGCCTTCTGGCCGTCCGGTGCCTGAGAAAATCTGTGGAGAGGTCGAAAATTGAAGAAAAACACAAAATCCGATATAAGACATGCTGACACGTTAGATGACCGCAAGATGAACGAACACGCCAGATATCTCGCCAGTCTACCTGAAGAGGAAAGACAGCAAAGGTTAGCAGGCTATCTTGCCCGGTTGGAAAAACAAAGAAGGCTCGAAAGTAAGCTCAGCTACAAAATTGCCTCGAGACTAAGGCTGACATTCGGGGGAATATATTGGATAACACATTGGGGAATTAGATCACTGTTTGAGTTTGTTCGATCAGCTATCGAATCAGTTGTGGAACGCATTCTGCCGGACGATGATAATTTTGGGAATAAACTACCCTGATTCAAGCCGAGGGTACCACCACACAATACCGTGGTCAGGGTGTCGGTGGCAGCGGACGGCCAGAAGGCCGTCCCTACAAACCTGTCTTGAACTGTAGGAACACGCTTCTGCGTGTCCGACCCACAGAAAAATACATCACCACGTTATGTTGCAGACGCACCAGCCGGGGCGTGTTACCAGAAAATTCAGAGAACGTAATAGTGCGACAATCTAATCCATCACCTACGCGCACACCCCTGCCCCTGTGCTACAATATAAAGCTACAGATTATTGCAAAATTACTGGAGAAAACAGTCGTGTCAGAAGTCACGAAGCACACGCTGCAAAACGGGATGACCGTGCTGCTGAAGGAAGTCCCCGGCGCACCCATCATCACGTGGATTGTGATGTACCGTATCGGCAGCCGCAACGAGCGCACCGGCATCACGGGCATTTCCCACTGGGTAGAGCACATGATGTTCAAGGGAACCGACCGCTTCCCCGCTGGAGTGCTGGATAAGTCGATTGATAAGATGGGCGGCCAGTGGAACGCCTTCACATCCAGCGATTACACCGGCTACTACGAAACCCTCCCGGCAGATAAGATCGAGCTGGCGCTGGAACTGGAAGCCGACCGCATGATTAACGCCCGCTTTGACGCCGACGAGGTGGAGAGCGAACGCACGGTAATTATCAGCGAGCGCGGCATGTATGAAAACCAGCCCACGTTCTGGCTGAGCGAAGAAGTAGCCGCCGCCGCTTTCCGTGTGCATGGCTACCACCACGAGATCATCGGCGACCTTGCCGACCTGCAAACCATGACCCGCGAAGACCTGTTCACCCACTACAAAACGCACTACGTCCCGAACAACGCAGTGGGCGTGGCCGTGGGATCATTCGACAGTGAGGAAATGCTGAAGCAAATCCGCGAACACTTCGAACCCATCCCCGCTGGCCCGGATCCCATGCTGTTTAACCGGCCAGAGCCGCCACAGCAGGGTGAGCGCCGCATCAACGTAGTGCGCCCGTCCAACACCGCCTTCGTAGAGATCGGCTACCACGCGCCTCCCTCCACGCACCGTGACTGGTACGCGCTGCGCGTACTGGATGCCGTGCTGACCGGCCCCGGCGGTGGTATCGGCAATAAAACAACGCGCATGTATAAAGCGCTGGTAGAAAGCGAACTGGCCGTGAACATCTACGGCGGCGTGCGCGAGAGCATTGACCCGTACCTGTACGATTTCACGATTGTCGTGCGTGACGGTCAGACGCCGGAAGCGTGTGAAGCAGCCTTTGACGCCGTGATGAACGACGTGCTGGAAAACGGCATCACAGAAGATGAACTGGCGAAAGCTAAGAAGCAGATTCGCGCGGCATTTGCCTACAGTACAGAGCGCGTCACGTCGCAGGCCTTTGCCTATGCCCGTGCAGAGAACTTTGATAGCTACAAGTGGGTGGACGAGTTCCCGGAGAAGGTGGAAGCTGTTACGCTGGGTGATGTACACGACGCCGTGCGCCGCTACCTGCGCCCATCTAACCGCACCGTCGGCTACCTTGTACCGCAGTCCGCAGAGATGGAGGAGATGGCGTAATGGTTGCCGCAGATTTTGAGAAAACACTCCCGTCCTCGCAGAATATCACCCGCGTGGAGCTGGAAAACGGCCTGATTGTACTCGTATTTGAAAAGCCGGACGTGCAGTCTGTGGTGGTGACTGGCTCTATGCCCGCAGGCAGCGCCAATGATACCCCGGAAACCGCCGGACTCGCGGCGATGACGGCTGAGGCTACTACACGCGGCACCGCCAACCGTGACTTTGATGCGCTGCACACCGAACTGGAAATGCTGGGCGCAGACTTTGACGTGGATGGGGGCCGCTTTAAAACCGGGTTCGGGGGCAAGGCACTGGCAGAAGACCTGCCCACACTTGTGGACATCATGGACGATGTGCTGCGCAACCCGACCTTCCCGGAAAATCAGGTGGAGCGCCTGCGCGGTGAGGTGCTGACGACGCTGAACTACTACCAGCAGGATACACGCTACCGTGCCCGCCGCGCCTTCTATGAGGCGCTGTACCCGGATGGCAACCCGCTGCACTACAGTTCGTCCGGCACAATTGACACCATCAGCAGCCTGACCGTGGACAGCCTCCGCGAGTTCCACAGGAACCACTTCGGGCCACAGGGAACCGTGGTGGTGATTGTAGGCAATGTGAAGGCTGACGACGCCGTGGACATTGTGCGCGGTAAAATGGCGGACTGGCAGAACCCGAATCAGCAGGGCATGGCGGCCATACCTGACGCGCCGACGATTGCCGAAGCACAGCGCGTGTTTACGCCTGTGGCTGGCAAAACACAGTCCGATCTCATTATGGGCTTTGTGGGGCCGAACCGCCACGCCGACGACTATCACGCGGCACGGCTGGCGAATGCGGTACTCGGCCAGTTCGGGATGATGGGCCGTATTGGTACGGTGGTGCGCGAGGAGAAAGGCTACGCCTATTACAGCCGCAGTGGTCTGGATGGCGGTTATGCCAACGGTGCATGGAGCGCGTTTGCAGGCATCAAGCCGGAGAACGTGGAGGAAACCATTGAGGACATTACCCACGAGTTCAAGCGCATCTCAACAGAGGCCGTGACCGACGAAGACCTGGACAACGTGCAGTCCTACTTTACAGGGAGCCTGCCGCTGGGCCTGGAGAGCAACGAGGGCGTTGCCAGCACGATTCTGCGCATGGAGGGCTACAACCTGGGGCTGGATTACCTGCTCGGCTACCGGGACATGATCTGGAGCCTGACAAAGGACGACCTGTTGCAGGCCGCCGCCAACTACATCAACGTGGAGAAACTCACGATTTCAGTGGCCGGGCCGGAAAAGGGCCTGTAACCCGCGTCCGCAATCCATTCCGCACCTCGTGGGGACGTAATATGTTACGTCCCTACCTGTGTGCGGCGGATATGATGATCTTGCCATCAACCGCTGCTGTTGCGATATACCTATCATCTTCGCTGAACACGATGTCTGTCATCCATACTTCGTGCAATTCCAGCGTATTTATGACAGTGAGGTTGGTTTCTTTGCCGTTGACACCATGCATAATTTCCACTGCACATGCAACTGCATTACATCCACCGCCTGCCGCACTTACCTTGCCACCTGCAACAATCAAGCTGCCGCCACTATTGTAATCCATCGCAGCTGGATAAGTGATTTCGGAGTTGCTTTCGTACTCATTATAAAATGGATCTATAGGCCGTCGACGCCATATATCTATGGACTGCACCGATTGGAAGTTGCTGATTCCTGTGACGAGGGAAACAATGTAAAATAGGGGTGGTTCCTGAAAAACATCAGGCTGGAATTCGAATTCTGCCAGTTCACCCATGTAAAGTGTTTCATAGAGATATATTTCCTCACTGTATAAATCCCTGTACTCATAGACAATAATCGCCCAATTGCGGTGAGCCAGTCCGAAAAATTCCCCATTCTCATGAAAATCAACATCTATTACGCCAGCTTCATAACTACGCAGGGTGAGAAGTTTTTCACCCGTTTCATAATCAAACATTCGGACAATGCCTTCATTGTATCCGACTGCAATAATGGGCTGATTCGGGTGAACAACCACAGAAAATGCCCCGATGTCCTGATCCTCAATCACTTGATGAAGCGCCCCGGCCTCTGCATTCCATTGTAATACTCTGCCATCTGGCCCTACAGAGAACAGATAACGCCCGTCGGAAGAGTAGGCAATATCGTAAGTTGCACCTGTGTGAGCTGCCCACCTCAAAATCTGATACTGTTCATCTGTCACATTAGAGATGATGCCTATTTCTCCATTCTGAAAACCCACCGCCAGTTCATTGCTGTTAGTGGGGCTGAAAGCAAGCGTAGCAGGTGAATCCTGTCCGTTAAATCCAATTGCAACCTGTAAATCGTTGATTGCACCTACTGTATCAGCATTCTCTGGTGTGATAGGTGCGTATTCGGTCTGTGCATGCACCATCGAGAAGCAGAGCAGCATAAGAATAAGCAGTGCGAATTGTTTAAGCACGAGTGTGAGCCTCAATAGGGTGTCGTTGCGCTGATTGTGTCAGGTGTTTCGTGGTATTCAACCGACGTGATACCTGCGTTTCCCCTACCCCGGTAACCACCAACCACGTATGATAATGCGATAGTGCTCATGCTCACGGAACCCCAACCCACATTATCATTACAATGGAAACGTGGCATACTATACTCCCCGCTGACAACAAACGGTTGATTGCCTTCAATGACTGACCAGACCCTGCCACAGAACACCTTTGACGCGCCTTACGACGAGGAGATGGAACGCGCCATTCTCGGCTCCGTGATGATTAACCCGTCTGTGTTCCTGTCCATTGCGTCGTTCCTCCAGCCAGACGACTTTTTTATCCTGCGCCATCGTTACATCTGGGAGGCGTTCGGGTATATCTCCGGGCGCGGCGAACCCATTGTGCGCCAGACCGTGCGCCGCCAGCTACAGGATATGGACTATTACGAAGCCGTTGGCGGGGATGTGTTCCTCTCCGAGCTAACCAATAGCACCTCGTCCGCCATCTACGCCGAGCATTACGCGCAGCTAGTCGAGCGCGACGCCGTGCGCCGCCGTTTGCTCATGGCGAGTGATGAAATCCGGGGGATTGCCACCGACCGCGATAAGTCGCTGGAAGAAGTGATTGGCGATGCGGAAAGTAAACTTTTCGCCGTCAGTGAGCGCCGTACACAGCGTGATGTGGTTTCCATGCGTGAGGCGACCAGCCGCTATTTCGAGCGCATCGAGCAGATGATGCAGAGCCAGCAGCGCGGCCTGGGCCTGCCCACCGGCTTTAAAAAGCTGGACGCGCTGCTGGGTGGGTTGCAGCGCAGTGACCTGCTGATTTTTGCTGGACGCCCCGGTATGGGCAAAACGTCGTTCATGCTCTCGCTCGCGCTCAATGCCGCGCAGCAGTTCGGGGCACGGATTCTGGTGTTTTCTCTGGAAATGGGTGTGGAGCAGATGGTGCAGCGTATGGTGAGTATGGAAACGGGCATCAACATGCAGCGCCTGCGCACCGGCCAGTTCGAGCAGCACGAGCAGCGCCTGCTGGTAGAAGCACTGGGCCGACTGAGTACGCAGCGCATTTTCCTTGACGATTCGCCATCGCTGAACCCGATCCAGATGCGCACCAAATGCCAGCGCATCAAGCACGAGCACGGCCTGGACCTGGTGGTGCTGGACTATATGCAGTTGATGCACGCGCCGGGGTTCACCAACAACCGCGTGCAGGAGATCAGTTACATCAGTCGCCATATGAAAGAGCTGGCCCGCGAGATGAACGTACCGCTGCTCAGTGCGGCGCAGCTTTCCCGCGCCGTGGAACAGCGTGCAGACAAGCGCCCGCAGTTGAGCGACCTGCGCGAGTCTGGTTGTTTAACCGGGGAGTCGCTGGTGTGGCTGCCGGATGCAGGCCGCTATGAGCGCATGGACGTGCTATGTGGGCAGTCGGGTTTCCGGGTGATGAGCCTGAACACCGACACCTATAAACTGGAACCCGCAACCGTCACGAATGCGTTCAGCACCGGGGTGAAACCCGTGTTTAAACTGCAAACTGCACTCGGTCGCAGTGTGCGTGCCACAGCAAATCATAAGTTCCTGACGATTGAGGGCTGGAAACGTCTGGACGAACTGGTAATCGGGGAACGCATTGCAACCCCGGCGGACAGAGCGGGCTCTGTCCCTACACAGGCGATCAGGATGGCTGTAGGGACGCGCAACAGTACAT
>JBCCQC010000260.1:0-6448 GCA_039024535.1 Chloroflexota bacterium | reverse complement strand
TGACGGAGAAGCGCAGGCTTACATCCCGGTTTGTCCTGCGCCATGAGTTTGACTTTCACACGACGCGCTCTATAGAACGCTGTGCCGACCACCTCAAGGCGCTGAACTTCACAACCCGGCGTCTGTTTTTGACATACTATCAAATTACACAACTTCGGGTGGTTGATGATGATACGCTTACCTTCGAAATGGTTCTCCGGGCAGGTGAGCGCTTTCCCCTCAGTTATGATGAAGCCATATGTGGAAATGGAACCCTGACCGATAACGAGGACGGCACGACGCATGTTCGCGGAACCATTCGCGCATCGCGGGGGATGCGGCTCGTGATAATATTTTGCATGATCTGGTTTCTGGCTATAAACGGAACACTACTTCCGGCGGTAGGGGTCAACGCTTTTTCTGTATTCATTCTGGCAACCACATCACTCTTGACAATACCTCCAGTAGTGGAGGTAAACCGCCAGGTACGAGTCATGGCTGTCAACATTTACGACGCCGTCGGCGTGTTAGAATCAGAGGGCAAGCGCAAAAAGGGGAAATCCGCATGACGCAGAAAGCAAAACCCGACACACAGCAGCCCTCCCTGTTCATTCCCCGCCACGAGTTCACGCTGCACGCGCCACTGCCCATTGAACAGTGCGCGGATAACCTGAATGCCATCGAATTCCCCACACAGGGCTGGTTCGCGGATATTCGCAGCCAGACGATAGAAGTGCGCGTGCAGGACGACGAAACACTCGCGTTCCATGTGCGGCGCAGGCGGCGTAACCGCAGCATCCACACGACGATGGCGCAGGCACAGGGCACGCTCACGGATAACGGCGACGGTACCACCACACTTACCGGCATCCACTGGATGAGCTACTGGTATCTACTATTTTTGCTGTTCCCGGCGGTGATTGGCGTGGCCGGGCTTATCTCGGTCATAATGGGGCCAGCGCCCATTTATGCCGGGTCTGTACAGCTTGTGCTGCTGGCCGGGGTGAGTTATGGCTACTGGCAGATTTACCGGGATCGACGGGATATGCTGGATGACATCGCGGAAGCGTTACAGGCGGAAAAGCATAAAGGCGACAACACCAGCTACTAATCGGGAACCCCACACCCTTTCCACACGACAGTATAATCAGCGAAAAGACCCGGATCACCGAGGAGAACGCCCATGCCTGCCCGTTTGCCCGTCGCGCTGATTGCCATCGTGCTGTTGAACGCCGCATGTACCCTCACGGCTGCGCCGGATGCCCCGCCGCCGTCACTGGCAACGGTACCGGGCACCGCGCCAACACCATCAGCCATCGCAGGACTCAGCATTGCAACGCAGGCTCCCTGCCGAGTGGTTAACGATGAAATTCTCGCTATTCGCATCTCCGCAGATATTGCAGCCGACGAAGTGACCATACTCGATGCCGGGACGGAAAATGCGGTCATCGGGCGCACCGGGGATAACAGCTACTGGTACATCCGCACGGTAAACGATGTGGAAGGCTGGATGGCCAGCAGTGCGGCCACCCTCTATGGGAACTGTGCCAGCGTACCCATTCTCTCTGCGGCGACGGTCACGCCAGCCGCCACGGGGACGCCTTCTGTGCCGGTTGCCAGCATGAAGGTGAACCTGAATGTGCGCCGGGGGCCGTCCACGCGCTTTAACCCGCCCATTGGCAGCTTTGACGTGGGCGATACCGTCGAACTGACGGGCGTGAACCCCTCCCGCGACTGGT
Source organism: Chloroflexota bacterium (assembly GCA_039024535.1). GTDB lineage: Bacteria > Chloroflexota > Anaerolineae > Aggregatilineales > Phototrophicaceae > DAOTTY01. The sequence continues at coordinate 4,730 of JBCCQC010000260.1, read as the reverse complement.
ATCGCATCCGGTGGCAGGGGGGCACGGGCTGGATTGCCGGGGGTGCGCAGTTTGTCGATATTGGCGGTAATACGGCGTCATTGCCGGTGGATGCTGGCCCACCTACCCCGACGAATACGCCCACAGAAATCCCGTTCACGCCTACGGCCACACTGGATCCGAGCACGAATTACCTGCGCGATCCGTCGTTTGAGGGCGTGTATACCGGACGCGATGGCTTCTCTGACCTTAATATCCCGGAGGGGTGGAACATCCGTTACTACGAGGAACCGCGCTGCTGCGAGTGGCAGAATTTGCGCCCGGTGGCGTTCCCGCACCGTTCCGCGCCAGAGATTCACGAGGGGGAGCTGGCACTGAACCTGAACAAAGACTTTGCGACGTTTACCGCTGTCGTCTACCAGCAGGTGACGGTACCCGCAGGCATCACCGTGACGGCGAGTGCGTGGGCATGGCTGCACACCTGTGACCCTGACCCGGCTATTTGCGATAGCAGCGCGGCCAGCGGCGCAAAAGTGCGCGTGGGTGTTGACCCGCAGGGCGGAACCGACCCGCTGGCAGAGCGTGTGGTGTGGTCGGCGTTCAGCACGCCGCATGATGTGTGGGGTAACGTGGGCGTGCAGGCACAGGCAACCGGCAGCACTGTGACCCTGTTCCTGTATGCCACGCAGGACTTCCCGCAGGGGTTAAACCGCGTTTACTGGGACGATGCAAAGCTGGTGGTGGGCGGGTAGCTATGGTGCGGCTGGCTCCGGTTCGGGCGTTTTATCGGCTATCTCTTCTGTCTCATCAGTGACGGTACTGTCTTCGTCGTCATCCAGCACATCACGGGTATCCATTACCAGCTTTGCAATCCCGATGACCACGGCGTAAAACTCAAGGCGGCCCAGCAGCATCGCCAGCGACATGACCCACATCGCACTCAGTGGCATATCCGGGCTGGTGATGCCCACCGAAAGCCCCACTGTACCAATCGCGCTGGCGAACTCAAACAGGCTGTCCCCGATGGGGTAGCCGTTGTATACCAGCACAGCCACGCCTACCAGCAGCGAAAACACATACCCGCTGATGAACACCGCAATCTGCCTTACCTGATGGTCATCCACGGGGATAGATTTGTTACCCTGCTGCACAATTTTTGGCTGTTTGACGATGTTCGGCCAGAACAGCAGATATTTTACCTCCCACAGCACGCTGCGCAGCAAAATGTAAATACGAAACAGCTTGATGCCGCCAGAAGTTGAGCCGGACACGCCGCCCATGAGCATCAGGATAATCAGCACCATCCAGCCGAAGCGGGGCAGCGTGGGGTAATCGGCAATGTTAAACCCGGCCCCGCTGATGGCCGTCACTGTCTCGAAGGCCGCTACCCGCACAGCACGCTCAATACTGTTGTAGTGGCCCAGCGTGGTGAACAGCAGCAGCACCACGACGGCAATGCCACTTATGGCCCATGCAAAACGCAGTTCGTGGCAGCGCAGTGCTTTGCGTACATCGCCACGCAGGATGGTGTAGGCCGTGAGAAAGTTAGTGCCACCGAGGATCATCAACACGATAATCACGGCTTCGATGCTGGCACTATCCCAGTGGGCGATGCTCTCCGCTTTTGTAGAAAACCCGCCGGTAGACAGTGCGGTGAAGGCATGGTTTACGGCGTCGAACCACTCCATGCCCACCATACGCAGCAACGCAATACCGAAAAAAGCATAAGCGCCGTAAATCGCCAGCACATGCCGCGCCGTGCCGCGCACGCCGGGTCCCAGCCGGTCGTTGTGCCCCTCAGCAGTCATCACCCCCACAGAGCCAGTCAGCACAGTCAGCGCGATAATCATAAAGCCGAGGCCGCCTAGGAACTGAATAAAACTGCGGTAGAACAGCACCACCCGCGAGACTTCCGTTACATCTACCACCGTGAGGCCGGTTGTCGTCCAGCCGCTGGTTGATTCAAATACGGCCTGCGAAAAACCCAGATTGGCATGGAACATGAATGGCAGTGCCCCGCCAAATATACCGATCAGCCACACCAGAATCACAATCACGGCGCTTTCCTGCGGGGTAAAGCGCGTGGGTGTGGCCGGGCTGAACCGCTGGCTGACGTAGCCGCCGCTGATGATGAGCAACAGGGACGTGAGGATAAAGCCCCATGCGTCGGCAAGGTCTTCCGAGTAGAAGATGAGCACCAGCACCGGCAGCATGTACAGGCCACCGATAATGGTCACAAAGCTGCCCGTGTAGCCAATCATGTCCCGATAGCGTCGTAGCAGATACTCCGGGGAGTGTTCGTCGGGTTTATCGTGTTTAATCATGTGCTATGTGCCGGGTCTGCAAAGGTGAACGGGCTGTTGGCTTCCTGTACCAGATCGTAAAGCCGCAGGATGTAGTCGCGCTCACGGGCGCGTTCTTCGGGTTTGTGGTTCATGTCCCGGGGATAGGTCGGGTCGTCGGGCACGTCCGGGTGAACCACGATTTCGGTCAGGCCGTTTAACTGGCCCAGTGTGCCTACCAGCACGTCGGGTTGCTGCGTTAGCCATGCCTGGATGCTGGTGAGGTAGTCTGGCGTGATCTGCAAATTATCCGGGTGGAACAACTCCTCTGGCTCCTGTACCCAGAAGCTGAAGGGGATAATGGTGCTGCTGGTTTTAAACACCCGGATCCACGGGACGTTGTAGGTGGCTGCCAGTTCCAGCACAATATCCCGCAGCGATGGTACCACATGGAAGTGCATGTGTGTGGTGAGGTGATCCGGGTGTTTACCGGCCAGCCGGATGTACGTCTCAATCTGTGCGGTCATCTCGGCTCTAACGGCTTCTTCCCACGCCGGGGTGGGGAACAGAGCGCGTGAAAATAGCAGCGTGCGCGGCTGGAAGCGACCGTCTGGCAGGACGAGGCCGGTATCTGGCCGAATGATGGACAGTGGAAAGCCGTCCGTCAGGTTGAGGTGGACGCCGCCGCACAGCGTGGGCGTGGCTGCCAGCATGTCCAGCGCGTGCTGGGTGGCCGGGAAGTTCATCAACACTGTGGCCGTTGTCACAATGCCCTGCCGGTGCAAATCAAGCGCGGTGTTGTTAATGCCCTCGGACAGGCCGCAGTCATCTGCGGTGACAATGAGCCGGGCCAATTGTTGTTCCATGCGGGGTGCTCCCATTCCTACGGGCAAAACGCACCATAGTGTACGCGAACGGTATTTTTTTGTGCAGGGGCTATCAAAACTGGTGTATGCTGGTTGGCAACAGCGACACAAACAGGATGCCCTATGCCGTATCGCGTTTATATAGACGACCACCATCCGAACATCATCCACAACATCTACAGTGGGCACATTACGCTACAAGACTACTACGACGTTATCGAAAAAACCTACGAGATGATCCGCAATACAGACGGCACTGTACATACTATCCTGCGCTATGAAAATGTCACCAGCAATCCACCGGATGTGATGAAGGTCATGCGAGAGGCCAGCCGCACCCTGCCGCCCAATATCGGGCTGCGGGTGGTAGTTGCAGACACCCCGCGTGCGAAGGTTGCGGCCTCGCTGGCAAAAATGGGGCGGCGGCTGGGCATGGCCCTGACGGAAAACATCGCCGTTGTGAAGTCTATTGATGAGGCTTATGTAGCGATCAAAAACAGCATCGCGTGAAACTCCACGTCAGTAATACCCTCCGGGAAGCCTGAATTATGACTGTGCATCTCTGTGGCACAGCATAAAAGCCCTTCACCTGTAAAAATGTAGTAAATAAATTGTGGTTTGTGGTTTTTTCTGCTACTCTTTTTAGTGAACACCGTACAGTGAGTGAAATAACGTCATGAAATTATTGCATTTCACTATACCACTGGAGGAAAATACAATGTCAACAACCACGCAATCACAGCAGTTGCGGCGCATCAGTAGCTTTGCCCCGGCAGATATGCTGCGCTTCTTCTGGGAACAGAACCGCACCATGACGATTCTGTTCTTCGCAAGTTTTATCACGATGGTGGGTGCATTCATCGGCATGGCGGTAGACCCGCGCATGGTGCTTGAACAGAGTACATGGACGAAGACCGCAAAGTTTTCAATTTCGTTTATGTTTTACGCGCCCACGATGATCTGGATGTTCAGCTATCTGGAGCGGCCTCGCATCAAGGGTTTTGTTTTGCATGGTACGGCAGCCCTTTTGCTGGTGGAGCTGGCTTTGATCGTCATACAGGGGATGCGTGGCGAACGGATGCACTTCAACTATACATCTCCACTCAATGCCACCCTCTACAACATCATGACTGTTAGCATCATCATCTTCTACATTGTCAGTATTATCGGCGGTATCTTTCTGGTGATGACCAGACTCACCGACCGCACGTATACATGGTCAATGCGTACCGGCATGGTGCTGATGCTGATCGGGTTCGGGCTGGGCTTCTTGATGACTGGCCCCTCAGCAGATCAGATGGCGGTATTTGAGAGTGGCAGCACCCCGGATTTCATCGGCGCACACACAGTCGGCGCACCGGATGGCAGCGCGGGGATTCCGTTCTTTGGCTGGAGCGTGAACTATGGCGATCTGCGCATCGCGCACTTTATCGGCATTCACGGCGCACAGTTTATGCTGCTGGTGGGCTGGCTGGTAATGTCGGGCGGGGTACGTTTCGGCTGGTCGGAGCGTACACGGCTTTCGCTGGTGTGGGGGGCGGCGCTCAGCTATGGTGGGCTGGTAACGCTGGTCACATGGCAGGCGCTGCGCGGTCAGTCGCTC
>JBCCQC010000259.1:0-6474 GCA_039024535.1 Chloroflexota bacterium | reverse complement strand
TGTTTGAGCCACATACTTGTCAAGCTATCGCACCAATTGACTGCTCACAAAGCGTCACATTGGGTCATCTTCACCACATTCTTGACAACAATCGGGGTAAATTCGGTCTGGGAACTGGACTTGCCCGGCCTGCCCACGTGCGTACCCTGCGCTTTTGCTCGTTCCATTCCCTCTATAGTGGCCTGCCGGTGTGCCCGGCGCTGCTTTTCGTCTTCCCGTTCGGCATTCCATTGATCCAATTCGACCGCGACCGCTGCCCGCTCACCGGCGAGTATTTCGGACATCAGGCCGGGCGCAGTGTGGCCGCGTTTGGGATTATCCATGATGTAGCGTTCGTCACCGGCGAGGGGTTCGAAGTCTGCCAGCCGGGTAAAATCCCCTTTCACCCATGATGCACTGCCGGTACCGCGCCCGGCTTCGAACTGGAAATATTCGCCATGTGTGCCAATGGGCGCTGCCCACTGCCGGTAACGGTGCAGGGCGTAGCGTTCCACCGATCCACGATGTTCCAGCACCCGGACGGGCTTAATTTGCTTCACATCAATGTGCGGTTTCAGATCCCGTTCAATTTCGGCTATGCGCTCATCTACCGGGCGCGAGGTCACACCGATCTTATACAGGGTACCGGCGCTGTGGTCTATCTCCAGCAGGTACAGGCGCAGATTGAACAGCCGTGCCACCTGCGCCCGGTACAGGTTCAAATCTGCTAGGGCGAGGGGTATTTGTTCCGGTCGCGGTGCTGGCACGTCCCACCCACGCCCACGGGTGAACACACCCCACCCGGCGGCAGCCCGGATGGTATCTACCAGCCGGTTGTGCTGTGCGAAGATTTTGCCCATCTGAAACTGTGCAAACCACTCCAGCGTGACCTCACCGAACGGAACCTTACCAGCATTCGTTAGCACATACTCGCGGCTGTACGGGTTGCCAGACTGTTGCACCAGCTCTGCATTGATGAGCCGGTGCAGCGCGGCATTGCTATGCACATCGCTGGCGTGGAAGTCTTGCAGCGCCTGCCAGACTTCCCCTGATAGATGCACATGGAAGCGGTCAAACAGGGGCACGGCAAGCCGTACAATACGTTCTGTGCTATCCCGGCAGGTAACGCCATCGTGCGCGAAATGGTGGGCGAGCTGCGCACCTTTCCGGGCAATAAGCGTTTGCTGGCAGTACGGGCACTGAAGCGCAGTGCGACCGCGTACCGATTGTGAAATATGGACGTACTCGCCGTGTGTGTTGACGCCGTATTCTAAGAACATGACTCTATGCCCCTTTTGTGAACACTCATTTTAACCGCGATTTTGAGGTGTGCAAGAAAAGGGTCTAGCGCAACTATTTACATATGTCCTTATTATGTGAGGGGTATTATTGAAATTTTTGAAACCTACAAAGGGCATGGCAGCCCGAATTAATCCCATTTTTCCTACCCAGCCATAGGGATACGGTTATTTGTGGTTGTGTAAGCTGGTGGCACTGCTGAACCGGACGACCTCGCCGCGCTGCTGGTGTGCCCTGCCGTGATTCTCACAGTGGGGTGAAATATGATATATCATGTTTACGTGTAGTCATTCCGGGGAAAGAAAGCACCTATCTACGTGGGTGGGGTGGTTTACGGAGTGGACGACAACAGGAACGCGACAAGCGCACCGATCCCACCGGCGGCGAGTAGGGCACCGACGATGACGGCCAACCATAGGCGGGTTTGCCGGGTATCCTGTTGAGCGAGGGTATCCAGTTTGCCGCGTAGTTCACCGGCCTCGCGCTCTAGCTTCACCACTTCACCAGCCTCGCGCTCTAGCTTCGCTAACTCACCCTGCAAGCCCTGTAGCCGTCCTCTTGTCTCTGCCAGTTCGGTTTTCGTCGTGGTTAACTCACGCTCCAGTTCCTCGCGCCGGTCAGTTTCGTCCGCAAGGTCTTCGGTGAGGTCGTCAATTTTATCTTGCAGCAGGGCAACCTCGCGCACGTAGGCGGCCCGGAGTTCTTCGACGCGGGCTGTGGGTGTCATCGATACTGGCCCCTCTCCCACAGGTGGCGCTGGCAGTTTTGGTAGATTCAACCATCCACTGCTCTGCATATTCTTCAGCGAAGCATGAATATCGTTGTAGGAAGTTCCACGGGCTTTCTCATCTCGGATGTAGAGCAAAATCTGCGCATCTCGTTCAGTAAAATCACGGCGTCTACCAGACCGCGCATTTTTGGAAAGGTAATTTCCCCATGCATCTGGTTTTGTCCACTGACGAAGTGTGGATGCGCCTAAATCAATGCGTTTGGCTACTTCGGATGTTTTCATATGGGGAGTATAGCGCTACTACTCATTACAGCGCTACATGCCATTTATTACAGAGTATAAAAGCGGTGTGTAGTGATGAAAACGCTGCAAGCGCTGCGTTATGTCATTGACGTAACGCTAAAATTGGAGTTTAATCGGGTGTGAGGTGATAAATCAAAAGCGCACCGGGCCATGGTGCGCTCTTGAAAACATCCGTGTGGATGCAAATTAGTGTGACGGAATTATACCATGCCTGATGAGTACGGACGTAACCGAATACAGTTTCGTTTCTGGTTGGACGCCAATGATCCCTACCAGCACGATCTGGGCTATGAGTTGACCGAACTCAAAAAGGCCCGCAAATTTGCCCCCACGCTGCGTAATGCGCTGACGTTGTGGTTCACCCTCCAGCATGGCCGCGTTGATGTCCTGCGGGAACATTTTCCGGGCATTGTATCCCAACTGGAGGGCAGCACCGGCGACCGCGACACGCTCCAGCGTATCCTCGCTGAACTGGAAACGTTGAAAGCTGCTGCACCGGCAGTCAGTCCCGATGATGACACCGGCGGCCCGGTCGCTATGGATGTGCCCGCGTTTGATCTGAACTTCGATGACCTCGATTTTGACGACCTCGCCGAAGCTGTGAACGTCAGCAGCGATGACGACGACGCCGCGCAGAACCTCATAAATTCGTTGATGAATCTATAGGGAGTAACCAGAATTCACCATGAGTAACCACCTTGTATCTGTAGACGCCGGGAACGGTGGCACGAATGCCGTTCGTCGCATGAAGCGCGGGAAGGACAAATACACCTATTTTCCATCCGTCCGCGCTGCTGCCAGTGGGGATAGCCTGGGCATTGGCGATCTCGAATTGGACTATGAGTTTTACGACTGGAACGCCCACCGTTTTGTGGTCGGTGACGATATTGTCCACGTCACTCGCCGCGCTGTGGAGCGTCACCACGGCGAGGATCGGTATGGGGGCGAGTTCCATCAGTTTCTGGCAGCGGTCGCGCTGCACCGGCTGGGCATCAAAGATGGGCAGGTAGACATTACCCTGTTTGCCCCACCCGGCATGTATAAAGCCGGTCGTGAGCGCATTCTGGAGAACTTCGGCAATGACGGCGAGGTTCGCATTGCAGGCCGCGACGGGAAAGAGATGTGCTGGCAGTATGACCGGGTTGAAGTCCTGCCGGAGGGCGTGGGCGCTGCACTGTGCTTTGCCATCGACGCAAACGGCGATATGGTCAACCATGACGCCCTCGCCGGTGATGTTTTGATTTTTGACCTGGGCATGTACACCGGCGACGCGCTGCTGTTGAAGAACGGCAAGTTTTCCCCTGAAGACCTCCAGCACGCCACATGGGATAACGCGGGCCTTGCCTCGCATGTGCTGAACCCCATTCTGGCACAGTTGAAGAAGATGAGCGCTGACTACGCAGTGACCACCATCGACGATGTAGACCTCGCGCTGCGCGTGGGCCTGAAAACGGGTGATTACATCGTGCGCAGTGGGGGCACGGCAGTGGACATCAAGCCCATGCTGGAGAAACTGACGGCCCGCTATGCCGGGTGGCTCATGAACAATATCATCAGTGGGGTGTTCAACGGCCTGCGTGGTATCAAGTCACTGATTATCGTTGGCGGTGGCGCTATGTTCGTCATGGATGCCTTCCAGAACGAGTACAACAAAGCGGGCGACCGTGACAAGATTTTAGACCCGCGTGAACACCCGCTGACACTTGACCTGCACCCGGTCGATATGAACGCGGTGGGTGGGTTGCGCTTCGGACTGATGAAACAACGGGCATGTGAGTAAACCGGCCCAGCGCCGGATATTCAAAGGAACGGGTGTTGACCGCTACGCCTCCTACAGCTCGCGGCCAGCACCCTGACCAACAAACGTACAATTGGCTGTAAGGATTTAAACTCATGAAAGAACAAACATCAATCGGCAAACCGCTATCGGTGGCCGTGGGTGAGTACCTGAGTCAGTATGCAGGGGCCACCGAACACAACTACCGCAGATGTCTGGAGCCAATGGTTGCGGCTCTGGGCGAGTCCCTGCCGGTGGGGGAAGTAGAAACCGCTCATCTGAACGCATTTATCAAGTCGGTACGGGATCGACCGACGGTGAACTCACCATACACTGTCAACAACTTTATCCGTGCTATGAAGGGCTTCTTTAACTGGTGTGTGGACGTGGGCTACATTGACCGCTCACCGGCAAAGCCGGTCAAACGTCTGCGCGAGAAAAAGCGCATTGATGACGAAAAGGTGATGACAGAAAGCGAGTTCCAGCGCCTACTGGACTACACTAAATCACGCCCACGGGATGATGCACTGCTGCGATTCATCGCAGATACAGGTTGCCGCGCCGGTGGCGCAGCCGGGTTACGAGTTCGTGACCTGAATCTTGATGAGATGACAGCGGTTGTCACCGAAAAGGGCGATAAAACCCGCGTGGTATGGTATGACAGGGCCTGCGCTGATGCACTGCGCCGGTGGCTGGATACGCAGGATAAACAACCTGATGACCTCGCTTTTGCAAAACGTGGGGCGAGTCTGGACAATGCCAGCGTAGCCCAGATCATACGCCGCGCCTGCAAAACAATCGGTATCCGGTCGCTCGGCTCTCACTCGCTGCGCCACCGGAAAGGACGCCAGCTCTCTGACGCCGGTGTATCACCGACGGTAGCCGCTACGGTGCTGGGCCATGATAATTCACAGACAACCCAGGACTACTACTATCCACGTGACCACGAACGCGCAGCGCGAGCTGCCCGGCAGGTTGCCCGCAAAGACCATGACCCGGATGTAAGCCCACGGGTACGAAAATCGCCGGAAAACTTGCAAAAAGACGACCCGGACGGCAAGATTGTTCGTGTGGACTTCAAAGCCGGTTAGCGCAGATAGCCCATTCACATATCTCATTATTATGTGAGGCCGCAACCTGATAGGCCGGGTGAAACCGGCCTTTTTAGCAGCGAGGAACGGAACAAATGAGCCAATTACCAGTAAACCTTATCAGGGATATTGCCGATGTTGAGTACAATCGCGGCCATGTTGAGGGTTTTGAAGCGGGTGTCCGCATGTCTATCACGTTGATGAACCTCTACGCTTTGCTCTCCAGTATGCTGGAGATTGCTGCATATGAGTCCAACCGTGATGTGCTGATTGATAAATTGAAGCACATGGCTATGGATCGGGCAGGACAACCGACGCTAACGGCACTTGCGGGTGAAATTACAGGACGTATGGACACATTGAATGAAACATATAAACAGGTCTTGGGGCAGCCGATGTCAAAATTGGCACCCGATGTAATGTCAGTCGGGTTTCAGTTACGTGGCGCTCTGTTGGACATCGAAAATGGGTTATCTGATGTAGATGTACTTCGCTCTAAGGAGTTGCAGCAGTTCCGTATCAGTCAGAACCATGACGTTCACAACTTGGCTCAACAGTATCGTGCTGGCAGACCTGCCGATAATGCTAACACCTTGATACATCAAAAGGTTGATGCTCTGCGCAAGGTTAAGTCTACGTGGGCTGGTGCGGGTAATTTGTATCTTGAGCAACTGGAGGCTATGAACCCAGCACATGGTACTCTGGAATACGAAGCGTTGCTCAGGCTGCGCGAGAATTCGGACAAAACATCAGAAAATAGCAGGGGCGAGTTTGCCGACTATCTGCGCGGTTTGAACAGGCAGCAGAAGAAAAAGAAGTATTCACGTTAGCTCTGTGAAACCAGGGGGGAAATAAAACCCGCTTCCTGTGAGGGCTGGTTTTAGGATAAACTTCTTGTAGTACAAATGAAAAACGCGCCGGATGTGGCGCGTGATAAGGCGAGTTGATTTTGACCATATACAACTCGCGCCCGGTTCGTTTGCCGTTCCCGACCAAAGTTCAGGCAAACACACACAAGCGCAAGCAACAAGCTATTCACCGAACGTTGCCGTTGAGATGGCAATAACGTCAGGCATTGTTATTGATGAGTATAGCACACAGCCTACAGTGCGTACACAAAAAATCGAATGATCTTAACCTGTGTTCCGGTCGGGTGGTGTCGGCATGATGCCAGCACCGCGACAGAGCGCCGCGCTTGCGCTGCACCGGCGAGGGTTCACGATTGCGCCGGTAATGGGCCGTTCTGCATCCACGTACAGGGATAGCAAGCGTCCGGTAGGGCAGGGGTGGCAGCG
>JBCCQC010000258.1:0-6525 GCA_039024535.1 Chloroflexota bacterium | reverse complement strand
GAGTACGGTGAAGATGTAGCACTGGGTGACCTGGACGGCGACGATGACCTGGATATTGTCTTTGCACGCATTTTCGGCAATCCCAACGAAGTCTACCGTAACAATGGCGATGGCACATTCACGCTCATCGAGACGCTGGGCACGCTGGGCACGCCAGCAGTGGCGCTGGGTGATGTGGACAATGACGGCGACCTTGACGTGGTATTTGCCAATGGCGACAGCAGCGCACAGCCTAACACCGTCCACCTGAACAACGGCGACGGCACGTTTGGTGCGGCGACAAATCTTGGCATTAGCTTCTCTGCAGATGTGGCACTGGGTGATCTGGACAACGACGGTAATCCTGACCTTGTGTTTGCTAATGGCAACGGGGAACTGGCGACGATCAACATGGGCAGGGGCGACGGCCAGTTTGACACCGACCGCGTTATTCCCGGCACGGATGCCAGCAGCTTCGGGGTAGCAATGAGCGACCTGAACAGTGACGGTAACCTTGATATTGTGCTTGCCAACGCTACCGGAGCCAACCAGGTGTTCCTGGGTAGTGGCAACACATCCTTCACGGAACAAGCAACAGTCGGTCAGTTCGCATGGGATGTGCAGACCGGCGATGTGAACGGCGATGGTAACCTTGATATTGTGTTCGCGTTCAACGCGAACAATCGGGAGTTTGTGTACTACGGGGACGGTGGCGGCGGCTTTACATCCAACGGCCAACGCGGTGAACGATCCTCCTCGGTTGGGCTGGGGGACTTCGACAACGACGGCGACCTCGACCAGTATGTGACCATCAACGGGGCGCCGAATATTGTACTGCTGAATGAACAGCCCATCGAAATTGAGTTTGTGGAAGCGGAGGTCGCAGGCGCAGAAAGCCTGACTGAACCCATGCTGATTACCGTGACAACGGATAATGGTGCTGTGACGAACAGAGCGTTTGATGTGGATCTGGAGATTACGGGCGCTCAGGTAGAGGACTACAATGTGACAGGCCCGTTCACCTTTACGGTTCCTGCTGGCACAAACAGCGGCGAAGCAATCGCCATACCGGGCTTTGGAATTGTGGATGATACGCTGATAGAAACTAACGAGATGCTTTCGCTGACGCTGAGCAACCCAACTGAGCTGGTAGCAGTCGGTGGACAATCGGAAACTATCTACACAATCGAAGATAATGACATTGCGCTGGCAAGCCTGAGTGTGGGAGCTACCGAAATTGATGAGACTGACGGTACCACGACCGTTACCGTCACCTTGAGTGCCACCAACGCTACAGGTGCAACTATCGACATTCCGCTGACGATTCTCGGCACTGCAACAAACCCCGATGACTACACCCTGAACAACATCATTGGTGTGCCTACCGGCGCAAGCGAGGGCACGCTCACCCTCAGTGCAGTAGCAGACGCCATCGCAGAGGATGATGAAACTATTGACATCACGCTGGATACCAGAGCACTCGGTAATGTGAACAATGGTACACCCCTGATACAAACCGTCACAATCTTTGACGACGACACAGCAGCAGTCACCGTAACAACCAGTGCTCCGCTCACGCTGAGTGAAGCCGCCGGTGACTCACTGGTATTTGCCATCACACTGGATACCGCACCCACCTCCGAAGTTACGGTGCCGGTTTCTCTCAGTACGCCGGGGCAATGTACCCTTAACACCGATGTGGTCTTGCTGCACAGTACGAACTACGACACCGGGGTAGATGTCACCGTAACCGTAGTGGACGACGCTATCGACGACGATGACCGCAACTGTATTGTCACCACCGGAGACCCGACCAGCGACGATGCCAGCTACGATGCACTCACTGCCGATGACGTGGACGACATCACCATCACTATTATAGATAATGATACGGCAGCAATTATCCTGCGCCCAACAGAGCCGGTTGAGCTGGACAAAATCGGTGAAGAATCGCAGGTGTTCACCTTTACTCTCGCTGCACAGCCTACAGAGCCAGTGCGCATCCCCGTTTCTGTCAGTAGCAGTAATTGTCTTATTGACGCCACCACTGTCACACTACGCGCAGCAAATTACGTCAGCGGAGTCCCCATCACGGTGACGGCTGTTGACGACGGCATACCGGATGGTGACCAGCCGTGTAATCTGATTACGGGGAACCCTACCAGCGACGATGCTAACTATAACGGGTTTAGCGCAATTGACGTGGCGGATGTCTCCATTACGATTATTGACCGGGGTGTGTTTGGCTTTAACCTGATAGCAAATGGCACCCTTGCTGACGGACTCAACGAATATGAGACCTTCGGTGCTATAGATGTGATGGTTGTGGATGGAGTAGCGCAACTGACCCGCACCGATCCAGCCCAACCAGCTATCTTCGCACAGAACACGGGGGCGCCCACAGCAGCAGGCGGAGTTTTGTTTGCACAGTTCCAGCTTGGCAACAGCAGCAATGCACCAAAGCATGTTGAAGTACAGGCGATAGATTACAGCGGGTTGTCCGAGGGTGTTGCGACTGAGGGACTGTCATGTATGTTTACAGTACCTGCTTTCTCTACGCTGGACACCTACAGTATTACCGGGCGGGCAAGCACAAATTGGATAAGTACCGGGTTCAGTATCACTATCAACGACAATAACAACCCGGCTCTTCTGGTAGACAACATCCTGTTGCAACCACGCCCCGACCTGAGCATACCGGATGATGTCGTTATCTGCGGGGAACCGGAGTCAAATCTGTTCGATATGGATGCCAACGGCATCATCACACCTGCTGATGTCGTGTACGTACTCAATCGCATTGGCGATCCACTGGACGCGAGCAATGTCAGAGCTGATGTTGATCAAAACGGTGTTATCAACCAGGCGGATGTCGACGCGATTTCTGACCGGATCGGGCAAACAGCGGAATAACAGCATGAAGTAGCTGCTGGCAGGGTGCTGAGACTGCCCCCCGGTCAAGATCACCCACAGAGAGGGATGAAACAGTGTGAGAGACCATTCATACCTTCCACCATGATGAGTTGATTTTCTGGCTCCGGGGTGGCGTGTTCTGTCGCTCTGCGGCTAACCCTCAGCATCCATGCCGGGGCTGTATTTTTCGTACACAATCAGCGGAAATGGGCAGCGGCTCAGAACCAGTTCCATTGCCTCTTTGATGCTGTGTGTCTCACCTGTACGCCCCAGCGGTGCAATCGCCAGCGATTGTACCCCCATAAGCTGATAGTCCCGCACCAGTTGCAACGCTACCCTGTCAACATAGCGTGGGCGCGTGGCCCCTACTGCGGAGTCCCGCACAACAAATAGCGCGATGCGTGGCGCAGTTTCCCGCCATAGCCAGATGTCGCCGGATTTTATGCGGCCTGCCTGCGCCTGTTTGCGGAACGTCGCCAGTGCAGCGGGGTATTTCTGTTGTAACTGCATACCGAGGGGGTCGTTTTCGCTGCGGGCCTGCACATTATAGCCAAACGCCAGCGTTTGCATACGTGTGAGAAATGGATCGCCGGAAACATACTGAATTGACATGTGACTGTCTTCAAGTGAGAACGCGCCAGCGATTATCACTGGCGCGTTGTGCTGGTTTCTATTCGGTGTCTGTAGCGCTGGTGTAGTTTACGCGGATTCCCGGCCCCATCGTAGAGCAGATGGTGAGGCGACGAACGTAACGTCCCTTTGTAGACGCGGGCCGCTGTGCGGTGACGGCCTCAATAGCTGCCCGTGCGTTTTCACGGAGTTTTTCAGCCTCAAAGCTGGCCTTGCCGATAGGCAGGTGCAGATTACCGGTCTTATCGTTGCGGAACTCCACACGACCTGCCTTCAGTTCCTCTACTGCGCGGCCAATCTGGTCTGGCTGGACGACTGTGCCACCCTTTGGTGACGGCATGAGACCACGCGGGCCAAGCACACGACCCAGACGGCCCACTTTCGACATCATCGACGGTACGGCCAGTGCCGCATCGAAGTCTGTCCAGCCGTCTTTCTGGATGCGTTGGATGATGTCGTCGTCTGCGATGATGTCTGCGCCGGCTTCTTCTGCGGCACGGGCATCTTCGCCCTCTGCAAATACCAGTACACGTACCGTTTTGCCGAGGCCATTTGGCATCATCACCGTGCTACGCACCTGCTGGTCACTCTGGCGTGGGTCAATGCCGAGGCGGAAGTGCAGCTCTACGGTTTCATCAAACTTTGTGGAGGCGGTTTCCCTCACAAGGTCGACTGCTTCACTCAGCGGATAGTCTGTGTCTCGGTCTACTTTTGCAAACTGCTCTTTGTAACGCTTACCGTGTTTTGCCATGTTGGTTTTTTCTCCCTGTGGTTGTACCGGGCGTGGCACGCCCTCCCACAACTACTGAATATGGTGTGTTATTCTTCTACTTCCACGCCCATATTGAGCGCGGTGCCTTCGATCTGGCGCATGGCAGCCTCAATGTCATTGGCATTGAGATCGGGCATCTTCTGCTCTGCGATTTCTTTCACCTGCTGGCGCGTCAGCTTGCCAACAATTTCCCCCGGTGGGTTGGACGCACCCTTTTTGATGCCAGCAGCCTTGAGGATGAGGAAAGCGGTGGGTGGGCTTTTCAGCTCGAACTTGAAGGAGCCGTCCTGGAAGATGGTGATTTCTGCCGGGACGATTTCTCCCATACGGCTGGCAGTACGTGCGTTGTAGTCCTTTACGAACTGCATCAGGTTAACGCCGTGCTGGGCAAGCGCGGGGCCAATCGGTGGGGCCGGGTTCGCTTTGCCTGCCTGGATCTGTAGTTTTACAATTGCTTTGACTTTTTTAGCCATTGTGGTTCCCTGTTACTCGATAAGACCGTGTTGTGGACACAAAACAACCCGCGTGTTGCGGGTTACTGGAACATTATGCCCTATAACACGCGATTTGTTTATGTGAATTTTTCGACTTCGACAAAGTCAAGTTCTACGGGTGTGTCTCGCCCGAAGAAGTTTACCATTACGCGGACTTTTGCTTTATCTGCGTCAATATTGGCGACAGTGCCGGGGAAGTCATTGAACGGGCCGCTGATGATGCGTACCTTTTCACCAACTTTGAAGTTGACCTTTACACGCGGGGTCTCGCTGGACATGCGCTCCATAATCACGTCCACTTCTTCCTGGCGCAGCGGGGTTGGTTCGTTACCCATCCCCACAAAGCCGGTGACGTTGGGCGTGTTGCGCACTACATACCATGAGTCCTCGTCCATAATCATTTCGACAAGAATATAGCCGGGGAACACGCGCTTTTCGACATTTTTGCGTTTGCCATCTTTGACTTCGATCTCTTCTTCTGTGGGCACAATCACATCGAAGATTTTGTCGGTCATGCCCATTGTTTCGATGCGTTGTTCGATCGAGTGACGCACTTTGTTCTCGTAGCCGGAGTAGCAGTGGATGACGTACCAGTGTCTTTCCGGTTTGTCGACTTCCTCGGATGGATCAACCGAGGGCAGGAAGTCCATACCGTCCAGTTCGTCGTCATCCTCCGCCGTATCCAGATCAACGGGTTCCGGGTCATAGTCACTGCTAAAGTAATTGGTTTCGTCTGACATTGTATCCGGCTCCTCTAGCTAATTCCTTGATGAATGGTGGCATAACCGTTGCAGGCTATGCGCCACCGGCGCTGCGGCTCATGTACTGTGAGAAGGCGTAGATGAGGCCGAGGAATGCAACAAAGACGCCGATGAACACAATCGGGTTATCGACACCGAGGTTGAAGATCTCTGTAAACAGAATGGACAGGCCGCCGAGGAACAGCGCTGATGCCAGTGTAACGCCAGAAACGATCCATGTGAGGCGGATGGTTTCTTCACGGGTGGGCCATGTCACTTTTTCGAGTTCAGAGCGCACACCGTCGAAGTAGTCGATCACACTGCGGAAGCCGCGTACAATCGGGTTGTTGCTCTGGACAGCGACGGTGTTGTCCTCACCACGGCGGCGGCTGGGTGTTGCATAGCCTTTCTTCGCCGTAATGCCTTTTTCGGTTTCTTCTACTTCTTCATTTACTTCCTCACGGGCTTCTTGCTTGCGCTTGCGGCGACGCGCCCTGCGTTCTTTGATGCTTCCTTCTGCCATCGCTGGTGCTCCTGTACAATAATCTCAAGGTAAACGGTAGCATTATACAGGACAAAACCTGTATCTTGTAGTTTCCGTAATTAAAACACCGTCACGATGGACGGTGTTCTGGTGAATCAGGGGCGACAGGACTCGAACCTACAACCTGCGGTTTTGGAGACCGCTGCTCTGCCAGTTGAGCTACACCCCTATGTGGTGGTACGTCCAGCAGTGCGGACGTGTGTTACTTGGTTTCCTTGTAGATCACGTGACGGCGCAGAACCGGATCATACTTCCGCAGTTCGAGGCGCTCGGTCGTGTTCTTCTTGCTCTTTTCAGTATAGTACATGTGGTGGCTTTCGGTGCTTTTCAGCTTCACCAGCACACGTGAACCCTTTTTAGCCATCGTGTGGTGCTCCTAGCAACAAGAATGCGCCGGAGGGCGCGTTGACTTTCACTTGCAGAGCCTTCACCGAGATTTGAACTCGGGACCTC
>JBCCQC010000257.1:0-6532 GCA_039024535.1 Chloroflexota bacterium | reverse complement strand
TATTATGAGTGAGAGATTAAGTATAAAAATAGGGTGTATCAACTAACGAACTGGAGACAACATTAATGCCTCTTCAAACTGTTCAACACCCACGCAGCACAAACGTCGATCTCGACGCGGTAGGTATTCAGATCACCGAAGGATACAGCCTGGTTCACTGGAACCTCAATCCGCCAGAGATCATCGAATTTGCAGTCAAACTGGGCGAAGGCCACCAGACAAACGACGGCGCACTGCGCATCCTCACCGGCCAGTTCACGGGACGCAGCCCGAAAGACAAATACTTCGTAGAAGAGCCTTCCTCAAAGGATAAAATCTGGTGGAGCGAGATCAACCAGCCCACCTCGCAGGAACTGTTCGACCATATGTACGGCAAAGTGCAGGAGCACCTCAGCCTGCGGGAGCACCTGTTCGTCATGGATCTGTTCTGCGGCACCGATCCAGAGTATCGCCTGCCAGTTCGCGTCATCAGCGAAGTGGCCTACCACGCAATTTTCGCCCGTAACATGTTCGTGCGCCCCACAGCAGAAGAACTGCTGGTGCATGAGCCAGAGTGGACAGTAATGGCCGCGCCAACCCTCGTTGCAGACCCGCACAAGGACGGCACCAAAACCGGCACCTACATCGCGGTGGATATGGCTAAGAAACTCATCATCATTGTCGGCACGCGCTACTCCGGTGAGGTGAAGAAGGGCATCTTCGGCGTAATGAACTACCAGTTGCCCGCTAAAGGCGTGATGCCCATGCACTGCTCCGCCAATATCGGCCCGAAGGGCGACACCACTGTTTTCTTCGGCCTCAGCGGTACCGGCAAGACCACACTGAGCGCAGATGCATCACGTACCCTCATCGGTGACGATGAGCACGGCTGGAGCGACAACGGCATCTTCAACTTTGAGGGCGGCTGCTACGCCAAAGCCATCAACCTGAACCCGGAAGCCGAGCCAGAAATCTACGCCACAACGAAGATGTACGGCACCATCCTGGAAAATGTGCTGCTGCACCACGAAGACCGCAGCCCGGACTTCACCAGCACGCGCTTTACGCAAAACACGCGCGTTTCCTACCCCATCAGCTACATCCCGAACGCGAGTGAAACCGGCAAGGGCGGCCACCCGGAGAACATCGTTTTCCTCACGGCAGACGCTTTCGGTGTACTGCCACCAATCAGCAAGCTCACACCCGACCAGGCCCAGTATCACTTCATCAGTGGCTACACGGCGAAGGTTGCCGGAACCGAGCGCGGCGTCACCGAACCCACGGCCACGTTCAGCGCGTGCTTCGGCGCACCGTTTATGCCGCTGCACCCCACGGTCTACTCCGAAATGCTGGCAGAGAAGATCGAACAGCACGGCTCACAGGTCTGGCTCATCAACACGGGCTGGAACGGCAAGGGCGAGCGCATGTCGCTGAAGCACACCCGCTGCATGGTCAACGCCGCCATTGACGGCGACTTGGATAACGTGGAGTTTGTGGAGGAAGATTTCTTCGGCGTACAGATTCCGAAATCCGTACCCGGCGTCCCGGATGAGGTGCTGGATCCGCAGTCGTCGTGGGATGATAAAGCGGCCTACGCAGAGCGTGCGAAGCAACTGGCCGGTATGTTCCGCGAGAACTTCAAGCAGTTCGAAGACCGCGCCAGCGCAGACGTTCTGGCAGGTGGCCCGAAGGCTTAGCCCCCTTAGAGTAAGGATGTAGCACACTACGTCGATAAAGAATAACAAATGGTCATGGGCGACTCCCGTGACTATTTGTTGTTGTCTCTAACCCTTCAGCAGAGAGGATTTGAACCTGCGAGAGGTACTCGACCACTAAACCGTAAAAATTAGTACCCAATTACTATGAGATCGTAGGGAAGTGTCATTCTAGTATGAGAGTACAGGGTACTTGCAAGACGAACGGTGTTAGCATAATCATTGCTGATTTGAGGTCTTCCATTTGATTTGTACTTGTATGCATTAGGCACCGCCAGCACGAGGCAAGCCACTTCTACCATGACAAGACTCTGTATTAGATCACGATATATTGCATTTCCCATCCAAGCACGGCCAGCTTCAACTTCCATGCCGCATCGCCAAGCAGGATGATATGCATCTACCTCAAATTTGAGAGTCGGTTCGCCATCCTCTCCAAACAAAACGGGACGATGAATCTTGTCTTCTCTTGTTTTGCCGGTTTCTACCTCAAAACCAAGTTGTTCTAACGAGGGCCTCAGTATTGCAAGAACTTCATCGCTCTTGAGTCCTTTTTCTAACTCAATCGTACCGATTTGTTCTTCGAATGTCAGAAAAACATCGTAAATGAGAGTTGAGAAGTTCGGCGGTGGTTTTGTGGCGGGAAAGCTGTGGTAGTGTATGGTGGTCATAGTAAATTTTATTGTAAACAAAAACGCACCCGATTCAGGTGCAAATTATGGTGTAGTGTAGCGGAGAGGACAGGATTCGAACCTGCGAGGGCGTGAACCCAACACGCGTTCCAGGCGTGCGCCTTAAACCGCTCGGCCACCTCTCCAGTACAGCCTGCGTAGTATAGCAAACCGTTACGGAATTGCCAGACCATTTCAAAATATTTTGCCGACGGGTAGACTATGCCGCCGACGTTCGCAACCCGACGGAGACCCCATGCCCGCCAGACACACGCTTATCACAGCGGCGGCCTACACGCTGCTGGTCATCCTGAGCAGTGCGTTTTACCTGCTCACCTATGACCGCTACCTGCCGCTGCTGGATTATTCCGACGAGAGCAACATGTTTTTGCTATCCGTGCATATGCGCGGCGTGGATGAAGTGCCGCTGGCTGACGACTATGGCGCGGGGCTGACGGGTGAATGGCTGGCCGGGTACCCGCCGCTGCACCCGTGGCTGGGCGTGTGGATGCAGCGTATACAGGACGCGACGGCCACACAATTTCTGTTCCCCGGCAACTACATCGCCGCTATGCGGCTGGTGAGCGTGGGCGCAAACGTGCTGACGGCACTCGGGTTGCTGTGGCTCGGCTGGAGCGTGGCGCGTCCTATCGGCATCACGGCGGCGGCAATTGCCGGGTGGTTTACCGCGCTACCCTATGCCCTTTCCCCGCACATCATCGACATCAGCGCCCTTGCCATACCCGATTCGCTGATTCCGCTGGCGTGTGTGCTGGCGCTGCTCGGATGCGTCCGGGCCATCACGCGAGAAAACGCCGCATGGCTGGTGGTCGGTCTGTTGGGAGCCGTCGCCGCCATCTACCTGAAATACAGTCTGCTGGTGGCGCTGTGGCCGACGTTCTGCGGCGTGGTGTACCTGCTGCGGGTGCGTGGCTGGCGTCCCATGCTGCCGTGGCTGGCTGTGCTGGCTATCATTTCGGTAGTGACAGCAGGGTATCTCGTATTCGGGTATGGCGCACTCGGCCTGCAAAATCAGGAAGCCGAGGGGTTCCGCGAAACCGGCCTGCGCAACATGTTCAGCATAGAGCGTAACCTCACCAACCTCAACGTCGCCACAGATATTTCTACCGGGACGGTGTTGTTTTTCGTCGTTCTCGCCGCCGGAACCGTCGCGTATAGTCTGGCGCGGCGCACACAGCGTCCCACCGTGCAGCTAAACTGGCTGTGGGTACTGCTCCCATACATCGTTGGCAACGCGCTGCTCACTTCCAGCGTGGTCTATGCCAGCCTTGAGCGTGGCGGCTATGGTCGTATCCGGTTTATGTTCCCGGCGGCACTGGCCGTATGCCTGATTTTCGCGTTGTGTGTGGTTCTGATCGTTTTATTTGCGCATTCGGTAGGGGCAACCCGCCGGGTCGCCCACGCAACACCGGGCGCGATTGTGACGTTACTCTCTCTGGTAATTGCTGTACCTGCTGTTGCCGGGAACATCACGCAGATACGCCACTATGCCCTGCCAGATACGAACCTGCTGCTGTGGCAGTGGTCAGATGCATCCATCCCCCCGGAGGGTTTGATTCACACGCCGCGCCGCAGCCGCACGCATCTCGTCTGGAACCGTCCCTACAGCGGCTACACGGGCAGCACCACATTCGAGTGGGAACACCAGCTAGCCCTGGCGGATGTCACGCCACAACAGGCCCATGATGCGGGTATCGCCTATGTCGTGGTCACGGAACAGGACATGCAGCAGATTTACACCGCAGAAGCTCAGCGCAATTTCATTAACACGCTGTGGCACCTGAAAACTATCCCGGCAGATGAGGTCACGACCACCGGCGAGACGACATACATCTATCGCGTGCTGCCCCCAAAGACGGAAATCGACGTGAGCTACGGCGAAAACATCCGGCTGATTGGCTATGACCTGCGCACAGACGGTAACACAATCAACCTGCGCCCATACTGGCAGGCAAACGCCACGCCGCAGGCCAACTACTCGATGTTTGTTCACGTCTACCCGGCAGGGGAGCCGACAAACATTATCGCGCAGTGGGACGGCACCCCGGTCACACAGCAGCGGCTACCGCAGACGTGGAGCGACCCCGACGAACGCCTCATCGGGGTCGATGTAATACTCATGTTGCCGGGGGATGCCCCGAACGCAGACTATGTGCTGGCCGTGGGCCTGTATAACTTCGAAACAGGGGCGCGTCTACCTGTGGGCGAGAGCGACCGCTTCGAAATCCCGCTGGATTAGCTGGCGTATGCCACGGCACGGGTGTGCCAGTCCGTGGCCTGCTGGTAGGCATACCCGGCCCGTAAAATCGTTTCCTCTGCGAACTGCGGCCCCATAATCTGCAAGCCAATCGGCAGCCCCTCACTGCTGAACCCGGCAGGTACACTCAGCGCAGGGGTACCGGCCAGGTTTGCACTCACCGTGAGCAGGTCAGCGAGGTACATTTCCAGCGGGTCATCGCTCACATCACCCAGCTTGAACGCCACATTGGGCGAAACCGCCGTCATAATCACATCCACGCTCTTATACGCTTCCTCAAACTCGCGCTTGATGATAGTACGCACGCCCTGTGCCTTGCCGTAGTAAGCATCGAAGTACCCGGCACTGAGTGCATACGTGCCCAGCATAATACGCCGCTTCACCTCTGCGCCGAACTGCGCACGGGTGGCCTTATACGTCTCCATCACATCGCCACGATCCACTTTCGGGCCAAAGCGAATACCATCGAAGCGGGCCAGGTTGGAAGATGCCTCTGACGTGGCAATCAGATAGTACGCGGCCAGACTGTACTTACTGTTCGGCAGCGAAATTTCGACAATCTCCGCGCCCAGTTGCTCAAACTTCGCAATCGCCGCCCGCACCACTTCTTCGACTTCCGGGTTCATACCCTCACCGAAGTACTCCGACGGAATGCCCACCCTGAGGCCCTTCACATCCCCCTTGATCGTTTCAGGGTAGTCCGGGACGGGTTCCGGCATGGAGGTGCTGTCCAGCGGGTCATGGCCGGCAATGGCCTGTAGCATGTGCGCCACGTCTTCCACGCTGCGGCCAATCGGCCCGATGCTATCCAGCGACGACCCATACGCAATCAGCCCGTAGCGGCTCACACGCCCATAGGACGGCTTGAGCGCCGTCACATTACAGAAGCTCCCCGGCAGGCGCACACTGCCGCCCGTATCCGTGCCCAGGCTACCCGCGCACATGTTCCCCGCCACGGCTGCCGCGCTGCCACCGCTGCTGCCACCCGGCACGCGGTCAGTATCCCACGGGTTGCGGCAGATGCCATACGCGCTGGTTTCATTGGTAGATCCCATTGCGAACTCGTCGCAGTTGAGTTTGCCCAGCATCACCATACCGGCACCTTTCAGTTTTTCTACAGCAGTCGCATCAAAGATGGGTTTGTAGCCTTCCAGGATTTTAGAGCCGCATGTCGTCTGCACGCCGTCCGTGCTGATAACGTCCTTAATTGCCAGCGGCACGCCCAGCAGCGGTTTTGTCTCGCCGTTGGCACGCGCATCGTCGGCGGCTTTTGCCTCTGCCAGTGCGTCTTCGCCCGTGACAGTGATGTAACTGTTGATGGTATCGTTATGAGCCGCAATAACGTCCAGGTATGCCTGTGTGATGTCAACGGAGGTGATGTCCCCGTTGTTAAGTTTTTTCAGTACCGCTGTCAGGGACAGGGTGGTGAGGTCAGTCATCGGTTCCCCTTCTTGAAGTGAGTTGTTCTGTCTCCAGCAGGGACATGCATTGCCCTGCCGCATTGATTTGTTGTTGGTAAATTGCACAATGCCGATGATTATAGCACACCGCACGCCATCGTAATTCGTGTACATTGCACAAATACCCGTGTATAAACCGTTCATACACGGCGCACAGACGGTGTTTTTATGGTCAACGGAAGGGGTTGTGTTCTACGCTGGCAGGGGAGGTGGGGTTATCGCTTCGGCAGGCGTTCTACGCTAACCGGCGCGGTATTCGCGCTCAAAGGCGTCGATGGTGTCTTTCGCCTCTTTGAGGCCCGCGCCCGTCAGTTCACGCAGCCGCTTAATCGCGTGAACCTTCCGGCCCTCGTCCATGTAATCCAGCAGTTCGGCGTCCAGCAGTGCCTCGTTGATTTTCATGCGCTTCGGCGGTGGGGCGTCATTTTC
>JBCCQC010000256.1:0-6541 GCA_039024535.1 Chloroflexota bacterium | reverse complement strand
CCGCATTGTTGTAAGATTTCTTCAATGCTGGATTGAAATATTTGTATGTTGAGATAAATACCCCATTTCCCACATCCTCTATGTAGGCACCGACAAATGTGGTTTTCGCTGCTTCAATTTGCTCCTGTGAAAATACCGAACTACTCAGAAAGAAATCGCTGAGTGAGCTATACACACCGTGTGCCAGATCATATGGACACGGCAAATAATCCTCGATGAACATGGCTGCATATGCCGGATTGGTTTGTTGCACGATATCCTTAAATGTACGGTAAACGGTCTTTGCCGCACGTCTGGCACGCTCTTTATCCGTTTTATCCATGACTTCTTCTGGCAGAAACGCCGTACCATCTGCATAAAGTGCAATTGAGCGGTGGTCATGTTCCTTTGCTGCTGCGGAGATAGTACCAAATGTCAGTATTTCCTGTGTGTCTGTGACAGTTCCCACAGCGTGTATCAGGGGGATTCTTTGAATGTTATCCTGCTTCAAAAGCACAGGATCAAGGATTTTTGCCCCCCCGCTCATCAGGTGCTGGAGTGTTTTTTGGAGCGCTTCCTGCTCTGTCAGGTCATGAAAATAAAACCCTGATTCCCAGAAAGGTGCGCCCATTTGCTTCGCCATATTTTCCCTGTGCCTCTGCGTCAAAAAATACCGCCTCCTACCCACACACGGCGGATTACCACACCGCACCCTACTGCACAAACAGCGTCGTCAGGTAAATCTGGTTGCCCACGCCGTTACCCGCACTGTCCGTCACTGCAAGCGGAGCCAGTGATTCCGGGTCATACACGCCCATAATCAGCGGATACTCTCCCGGCGGCGTGTCGCAGGGCACGGTCAGCGGACGCACATCCACGGCAAACAGGTTCGGATCCCATAGCTGCGTCGGCGTCCGTGAGAGTGGTGCGTTCGCGTCCGTGACTTCGCCACCGCTGGCGTCCACCATCACCACCTGCATATTGTAGTTCAGGTCAATCGCGCCATCAGCCAGCCACCAGCTTTCGATAAACACACGGTCACAGGCGTTCAGCGTCACGCTACCATCCAGCGTCCACGATTGCAGCGTGATGGCCTCACCGTAGCGGAACATGGGTTCCGGTTCGGCAGGCATTTCACGCTCCACGGACGTTTTCGGATCCATCAGGTAGACCACACGGTTTTCCGGGTGCGATGGCTTCTGCACAAGCTGCACGGTTTCGCCCGGTTCCGCAAAGCGTGGCACGGCATAGAACGGGCGCGGCGACAACACATAGTCGCGCTGGTCTTCGTATACCGTCAGGAAGTTGTTGCGCAGGTAGTAGCCCGGTGCAAAACAGATGTGATTGTCGATGATACACTCTGGCTGGCTGTAGAAGAAATCCAGATAAATGGCGTTGTCTTCGCCTTCAATGGCGTGCTGAATGCGGTTGAAGTCGAGTGTATACTCTGTGGCGCGTTCGATCTCATCCAGCATGTAGGCGCGTGACTGCCAGTTGCCCAGCGCGAACAGCGCAATGCTGACGACCACCAGCCCGTACACCATACGTGGGAAGCGCTGCAACCACCCCAGAATTGCCATATACGCCACAATCGTCAGGCCGACACCGTACATGGTCACGTAAATGTGTTTGGTCGTCAGGTTAATCATGAAGAACAGCCAGAATAACCCACCAAACGCCAGTAGCGCCGCCGGGATGCGTAAACCGGGGCGGGAACGGGCGATGAACACACCCGCCGCCACATACAGGCCAATCCCCGTGAGCAAACGCGGCCAGTTGATTTCTACCGGGTCATTCAGCACGTCAAAGCGCCAGAACATCTCCCCGGCAAAGCGTGCCGGGACAAACCACAGCGCCTGCCGTTCTGTCTGCACCTCGGCAAAGTACGCCCACCCAGCCAGCCCCTTATCCGAAGAATGCGGCTTTTCATGGACACCAGCGTTATAGCCGACGAATGGCAGGCGGCGCAGCGCACTATTCACGATGCTGGTGTCAGAGATGGGCATATCACGCACACGGGCCTCTGTGAACATGTTGTAGCCCAGCCATGAGGCCGCCCACACAACCGCAACCACACTCACCCACAACGACGGCTGCCGGAAAATTGCACGAAAGCGATTGGGGAGGTTTTGCGCGGTGTTTTCGCTATCCGCAGACTGTGTATCCCCACGCCCGATGAGCAGCAGCACCGTTTCAATCGCAAACCACAGCCCCAATACAAAAAACGACGAGTAACCACGGCCCATAGA
Source organism: Chloroflexota bacterium (assembly GCA_039024535.1). Taxonomy (GTDB): domain Bacteria; phylum Chloroflexota; class Anaerolineae; order Aggregatilineales; family Phototrophicaceae; genus DAOTTY01. The sequence continues at coordinate 4,313 of JBCCQC010000256.1, read as the reverse complement.
CACCGCGCCGACCGCCGCCGCGTACACCGTCCACACTTTCCAGTCACCCAGTTTGTAACGGGCAATGGTATACACCAGCAGCAACATCATCAACAGGGCAGGCTGGTCATAGTGAATCATGTCTTTATAGAGCAGCATATAAAAAGGCGAGAACGACAGCACTGTAATCGCAAAGGCCAGCCAGCGGTTATCAATCCACAGGCGCACCAGAAAATACGTCACCACCATCATCAGCAGGTAAATCACGTTCATGATATGCCGGAAAATCATGATTTCCAGCGGCATATCGTCTGTGATGCCCATAAACAGGCTCATAAACCCGGTGAAAAATGGTGGGTAGCGGTCAAAGTAGTGGTAGGCAATCGAACCGTCATCCAGTTGGAAGGCCTGTGTATAGCCCACCATGCCGTTTTCCGGCGAGACGTGCGACATCAGCGCCAGGCCATGCACACTCGTCCAGCCGTGCCCCGGCGACCAGAACCCGATATTGTAGCTCTGTAACCCGAAGACGATCCCGGCAACGAGCATGGCAGCGATGGGTAAAGCAAGTACCTGCACCCATGCACGCTGACCGGATGACTGAGCATTTTTAACGCGACGGCGCGAGGGCGCAAAGGCGCGAAATTGATTTTCAGAGTTGGTTGACGACACAGTGTATTCCATTCTTCAATAACGGTAACTGTTCACCAGAATTGGTGACGCTGCCCGGACGCGGTTCTGTCAATCGCAGGTAAGTTAACGTCCGGGCTTCATAAAAGCCGGGTGGAATCGTTCCACGGCCTTGTATTCGACAATAACGCAATCTGCCAACAGCATATCTAAACGCACGGGCGTTGATAAGACGGTATCTGCGTTAAAAAGCCTTTGCGCGTTCGCGTCTTCCCATTGTAATGTGCCCGATCACAGTTCTACCTGCACCGCATGACGCACAAAATCCAGATCACGTAACTGTGCCAGCAAATCTACCGGCAGCGGATCGTCCAGGCTCAGCACCGTCAGCGTATTGCCACCCGGAGCCGCCCGCCCGGTGTACCAGCTTGCAATATTGATGCTGTTCTCGGCCAGCATGGTTGCGACTTTGCCAATCACACCGGGTTTGTCGTAGCTGCCCATAATCAGCAGGCGGCCATCCGGCACAAAATTAATCGGGTAGCGGTCAATCTGTACAATGTGCGGCTCCCGGTGATCCAGCAGTGTGCCGCTGATAATGATCTCGGTGCCATCTTCCCAGAACACCTGACACGAGAGCATGTTGGCGTAGTTGGCCGTGCGTAGTCCTTTCGTCTGCGTAACGTGCAGGCCGCGCTCTGCCGCCAGAACCGGCGCGTTGATGTAGCTCACGGACTGACTCAGTACCGGATCGAGAATACCCTTCAAAATCGCCACCGTCAGCGGCTTGACCATGCCGTCCATCTCGTCACCGTTGGTTTCTACTGCCACCCGCCGAATCGGGCTGCGGGCCAGCGCGTGCTGCAACTGCCCCACCCGTTCCCCCAGCATGAGCAGAGGTCGTATTTCCTCGAAGTTCATCCCCGGCAGCAGCGGCATATTCACTGCGTTGCGATAGTCCGTGCCGCGCAGCGCATCTAACACCTGCTGCACAATCTGAATCGACACATCCTGCGTGGCCTCTACCGTGTTATCCCCGATGTGCGGCGTATGCACCACGTTATCCATGCCCACCAGCGGACTGTTATACGGTGGCTCCTGCACAAACGTATCTACAGCCACGCCGCTTAACTGCCCGGACTGCACCGCCTTCGCAACCGCGCCCTCATCCCAGATTCTCCCCGCCGCCGCATTAATCAGGCGTGCGCCCGGTTTCATCTGCGCGATGAGTTCTGCATCAAACAGCGTGTTGGTATCTTTCGTCAGCGGAACGTGAATGCTTACATAGTCGCTGCGGGCCAGCAGTTCCTTCTGGCTGACCATCGTCACGCGCAAGTCCTGGATTTGCTCATCGGCAATGTAGGGGTCAAAGGCCAGCACATCCATACCAAAGGCCGCCACACGCCGCGCTACCTCACTCCCCACGCGGCCCAGCCCATAGATGCCCAGCGTTTTGCCGTAAAGCTGTGTGCCCGCCTGCGCCGTGCGATCCAGCAGCCACCAGCCCTCTTTCATGGCATTGTGCACCACTGGCAGGCGGCGGCTGAGCGCCAGCATGAGCAGCAGCGTATGTTCCGCAGCAGCGATGGCCGATGTGCCCGGTGTGTTCATCACAATAATGCCGTGCTCGGTAGCTGCGTCCATGTCGATGCCGTTTAACCCGGCCCCCACCCGCCCGATGACGCGCAGGTTACTCGCCAGCCCGATAATCTCACGCGAGAGGTCGACATCGTCGCGGGCGATGATGGCATGGACATCGGGCAGGTTCTCCCGGACGAATTTTGTGCGCGGGGCAGTCTGCACAAGGTCAATATCGGTGGCTTCTTCCAGCAGGCGCAGGCTGAACTCGGTCAGATCGGTCGTGACGTATACCCGGAAGGTATCGGTAGGCAGGGCTTCCGGGGAGGCGGGGGCAAAATTGGTTGGCTGTACCACAGTTGTGTCTTTCTTATCATCTTATGGCGGGTTCAATTCCGGGCAGATTATACACGACATATGGCGCAGTACATGGGTTGTATCGAAACTGTTGCGCGTGGCAGCATTTCAGCCAACAATACAACCAATTGTCGCAAAAATGAGGTAAACCGTATGTCCGCAACCCCGGCATCATCATATAATCCGTCCCGTTCGCTGCTTGCCGTCATCGCAGTCATTATCGTTGCGGGCATCGTCCTGCGCTTTCTAGCGATTACACCCACATGGATCCACTACGACGAGAATTATTATCTCAACATCGGAGTAAACTTCATTGAACACGGCGAACTGACACCCTACATGTGGCGGCTTGATCCGGATTCTAACATCATTGCCGGCAGCGGTACGGGCTATGGTGTACTGCTGCTAACCTGGTGGCAGGCGTTGTTCGGGGTAACGCTGGTTGGCGTGCGCGTGCTAATGGTGCTGGTAGGGCTGACCACGGCAGCGATGATGTACTTTGTGGGGGCGGTGTGGTGGAGCAGCCGTGCTGCCGGTGTAGCGACAGCGATCGTCGCAGTAGTCAGCACCAGCCCATTTTACAGCTATCTGGCACGCATGGATGCTCTCGGAATGCTCTCGTATAGTGTGGCGCTGCTGCTACATGTACTGGCCGTGCGGCGCAACTCGCGCTGGCTGCACTTTGCCACCGGGGTAGCTGTGGTTGCCACCGCAGAGTTTCACATTCTGGGGGTGTTATACCTCGCGGGGATCACACTATATATGGGCATCGTGTATCTACGAGATGTTATTGCAGAAAAACGGCTGGCATTAAACCACGAAGCTATATTTTATGGCGTGGGCGGTTTGATGGCGGGGCTGGTCTACATCGCAGTTCACATTTTGCCAGACCCGGCAGCGTATTTCGTAATCTCCAACGAGTGCTTTCAGTGTTCGGGCACCTCACTGCAAAAAGAGATGACTCGCTGGACTCGGTTTGGTGTGCTGCGTGGGCTGGAAGTCCCACTGCTGGTGATTGGTTTGGTGTCTGTACTGTCCCGGCGCAGCGAGGAAGACTGGCACTATCTCGCTGTGTTCGGAGGCTGGCTGGTGGCGCTGTCGCTGGCCGGGCCGCCACCGTTCACGCATTACACCTATCATGTCTGGCCATTAGTGGCCCTCGGTGTGGGCGGATTTATTGCACGCGGATTCCAGCGGGGGGGCACTTTACGTCAGTGGCGGGTGAGTACAGGCCTTACGTTCGCGCTGTTTATGTTGATTGCCAACTATGGCCTTCATCTGCTGGGCTTCCAGCCATTCGAACTGCGCAGCGACACCGAATATGCCGACCACGCTGAGGGCATCGCTTTTATCCACGCCAATATCCCGACAGATACCGTGATTATGTCCGACGTGCTATTGTTCCACCCGCTGAAAGACTACACCGAGTTTATGAGCTATCGTAATGGCTATGAATATGGTGCGGGGCGTGAGGGGGTACCTATTCTAGATTACTGGCAGGTACAACGCCCGCTGGTGATTGTGGGGGGCTGGCGCGATGAAGACGCCGACCTCGACCAATACATGACCGGGGTTGGGTTTGAGGAAGTGACCCCCGGTACGTGGGTCGCCATCGAACTGCTAGACGAAACAGGATAGATCATTACCATCAGGCAGAGAGAACAGGGGTCAAAATGCAAACGCCACCATTATTAGCATGTAATAGGCTACTGTGGGCTGTCGCTCTCATCTGCCTGTACTGCCGGGTCATCCTGTAGATAGGCAGCGAT
>JBCCQC010000255.1:0-6560 GCA_039024535.1 Chloroflexota bacterium | reverse complement strand
TGGTAAAGGGTCTGGTCGTCAATAAGTTTCGTGGCGATCCGACGCTGTTTGAGGACGGTATCGAGATTATAGAGCAGCGCGGCGGCGTAACGGTGCTGGGCGTGGTGCCTTACATTAAAGATCACGGGATGCCGGAAGAAGATGCCGTCGCCATAGAGGGGCCAGAAGGCAGGGCACAGCAGGATACTATCGATATTGCTGTGATCCGCCTGCCGCGCATCTCTAACTTTGACGACTTTGACGCGCTGGCGAGTGAGGCAGGCGTGACATTGCGCTATGTGGCATCCACAGAGGCGTTCGGAGAGCCAGATGCCGTGATTTTACCGGGAACAAAAAGCACCATTGCAGATATGCAGTGGTTACAACTGCGCGGGCTGGATAGGGCAATACAGGGTGTAGCGGAGCGTAACGCGGTAGTCGTGGGTATCTGCGGTGGCTACCAGATGCTGGGTAACACCATCACCGACCCGCAAAATGTAGAATCGGATGTGACCCGTGTGGCGGGGTTAGGCCTGATCGATAGTGAAACTGAGTTTCGAACGCAGAAATCCACGCAACGGACAAAAGCCACCATTCGCTCAAAGGTCGCATGGATGGCCGCACTCAATGGAGAAGCTGTGACCGGCTACGAAATCCACATGGGCCAGACAACCCCACACTCTCTGCAAAATTACCCACACTGGCTGCACACTGGCTCTCGCGGCGATGGGGCTATCAGTGCAGATGGGCGCGTGTGGGGCTGCTACCTGCACGGCCTGTTCGAGAACGAAAACTTCCGGCGGGCATGGCTGCGTTCGCTGGGCTGGCAGGGCGATAGTAACCCGCAGCCGTCATTTTCACAGCGTGTGGATCGTCTGGCAGATCACGTAGAAACTGCGCTGGACATGCAACGCCTGTTGCAAATCGTCGGCCTATGAATCGTGACGGCGCAGCAGGTAGATTTTACGGCTGGTTTTCAACACATCTTCGGCCATCACAACCTCAAAGTGCTCCCCGAACGCAACTTCGAAGTTTTCTACGGTATAATCCGGGATAGTGTGCTGGCCGCTTTCCAGCATGGCAATCACCAGCGGATCATTCACCGGCACAAACTCTACGACCAGTGACGGAGCCAGCCGTGCAAATGCCGCCGCCATCGCCGGGAGTGTAACGCCGCTATTCAGTGCCAGCCGATGCACCAGCCCCATGCATACCAGCAAATCGGCATTGGCCCGTGCCGCTATTGAACGCCGCTCACGGTTGGCCCAGCCCAGCCCCGGCGACGGATTTGCCCAGTCAATCACCAGCGGCAACACATGCTGGCGTTCGTCTTCTGTCAGGTCATGCCACAGCAGTTCGGTCATTTCTGCTGTGTCGTTCATGGCAATTACAGCCGCCCCGAACTCTCTGGCGGCAATACGGGCATAAACCCCCGCCCCTGCATTCATATCCCACACTGTATTTGCTTTCGTTTCGTTGAGTGCGTCTCGTAAAAAGCGGTGCCGCTGGTCAAATGTGCCTTCATTCTGCATCACATCGGCCAGCGATTTATCCCACAGTGGGGTGGTTGCCGTCCAGTTCAACGATTCCACCGTCTCGTAAAGGCTGTCCAGTTGTGTATGGAGATCACTTTTTGACACGCGCCCGGTGTTGCGTGCCAGCCGCGTACTCATATGGATGTGGCTCATCAGGCCAAAGTTAATCCGCGTGCGTCCCGGCAGCGCCGCCGATGCAAAATCCAGCGGAATGCCGTTCGGGTAAACCTGCAACAACTGCCCCATGCTCACATCCACACGCGCCATCAGCGCGAGCGGCGCTACATACTGCTGCACAAACTGTTGATAGGCCGCCCACGCCATTCCCTCACGGTAGATGATGAAAGCGAGTGTATCCGTCCAGATCGGCACACCGTTTTCGAACTGAACACTGCGCGGGGCTACACTGCTCAGCAGCATATTATGATCGAGGGCAGCCTGCGCGATTTTTAACACATGCAGCGCTGCCACTTTGAACTGGCTGAAACCCCACTCATACGGGTACGTCTCCAGTGAAACAGCACGCGGGTTGATAACGCGATAGGCTTCTGCCGTTACAGCAAACTTGAGGCCGCGCTCCACATGAGCCACCATCAGCCGGTTGTTGACCAGCGTTTTGTACAGGCCCCCATCCATCAGCCGGTCATAATGTTCGGCGTGGTCACGGCTGACCTCGCGGAGTATACGGCCTTTTTGCGTAAAGGTTAACCCGGTTCGATCTCGTAAGTACATGGTTCGTCCTGTTCGGCATTGTTAACTACCAGCGGGGCACATCGTACAACAAATTTACACTGAATTCCTGACCGGGGGCGATATAATAATGGCATTGTGTTAAAAGGAAATGTAATGATGGCAAAGGCAAAACGTATCACCAGTGATGAATACTTCAACGAACTGGACTTGCTCTCCGCAGACCAGGCAATTAATAAAGCGATACACACAATGGGAAATCGGTTGAACAGCATCAGCAACGCTACCGATATGCTGGCATTCTACCTTGAAGGCGACGACAGGGTCTCATCAAAGGAACAGATTGACCGTATGGTAGAAATTGTTATGAACAACACACAGGATATGGCGGAAATTCTGAATGCCCTGGGTATGTACACCAGAACCCTGAAGTAGTGGGGGTTCCATGTTTGAGAGCAAAAAAGATCCGATCTGGCTGCGAACTCCGGTCAACGGAATGTGTCCGTATGCTTAAGCACACCCCACCGATAAACCGGTGACTGTGGGTATAACAACGCTTTGATTTCACTGCGCCACAGGCCGGGGTAACGTCGCAGTTGCAGGCCTCCCTGCTTGAATGCAGCTATATCGCTGGTATCCATGTATCCCCGGCTCGGACGCAGCAGGTAGGGGGTGTCATGCTGCTGCCGGAACGCCGCCTGCTGCTGTTCTAGCTGTACTTTCCGCGCTGCCGGGTCACGATGAAATATCATACACAGCACGACGAGCAGCCCCCCCGGTACCACCACCTCACGAGCCTCCTGCACAAAGCGCACTGGGTCGGCATACAGGTGCAACCCGTGGTTGATAATCACCACATCGGCTTTTCCATGTATCTTTGATAGATCACCCACATCCATCTGCACGGTGTGCCAGTTCACATCATAGTGCGCTTTGCTGCGCAGGCCGTGCTCACGGTCTGCACTGTAGGCAACCGCCGTCACTGTGTGACTGTCTCGTACCAGATGATGGGTAAGCCAGCCATTCCACGGGCCAATTTCGAGGATAGATTGCAGTGGGCGATTGTGCAACAAACGCAAAACGTTCACAACATCGTATGACCGGATGCGCCACTCAAAATGGGTATGTGCCATGCTCTGCGGCAGATGGTTGTAATTACCCACGTCGGGGGTTGCGGCTACCGGGTTTGAGCGGCGCATTTGCATCAGCGCGTCAACATTGCGCTGCATGTCGGGTTCCAGCAGGCGGCACACCCCCTCACGGAAGCTACTACAGGTTTCAGTCTCCAGCGAACACACCGGACAGGCTGGCCTGCTGCTGCCCTGCACTTTTATAGACATAGTAAATCAACATTCCCCACTGCATCACTCCACTGGAAAGCAATGCCCCGGCAATCCCCAGACGGGGCAGCAGCACGATATTTCCAATCAGATTCAAGACGGCCCCGACCACATTCGCCGTCAACACATGGCGCTGTTCATCCCGGCTGTACAGCCGGTGGATGAGCGGCAGGTAGGCGTAAATGGGCAGCACAAACATGCCCCCCAGTACGATAAATCCCGGGCTAAAGCGCATATTATAAACAACGCGCAGCAACACGTCGGAAGCCAGCAGCGCCAGGGGCACCATCACACATCCCAGCAGGAACAGGCGCCGCCCCACCCGATACAGGCTGTCATCTGGCATACGATAGAGCGTTTTGACGTAGGGCAGCAGGATAAACTGGGACAGTGCCTGTAAGTACAACATCAGGTTGATGAACACCTGGTAGCGCCCCACCTCGGCATCACTCTCAAAGACGCTCACTGTGTACAGGTCTATGCGGGAGGCGAGCATACCACTGAAACCCAGCAGGAAAAACGGTAGCGCCACCCGATAAAAAGTCGGCTTAATGTCGAATTGCAGAGGGCGCAGTATGTCGCTGAAGCATACCATGTAGATGACTGCTTTGAGGCCGGTCGTCACAACAAACAGTGCTATCAAATGGTCGGCAGTCAGTGAAGCACCGAGTGCAACCACAACACCAGCACGTAGTGCTGTCACCAGCAGATCGGTAGCAATCGCCATCGGAAACGCACGCCGATACACGATGATGACATCAAATGCCGTCGCCAGCACGAGCAGCACAATCCACAGCGCCAGCAAACCCGCCTGCTGCACAGATGCCGCGTAAAACACGGTCAGGGCACAGGCCAGCAGTGTGATTCCAGCGCGTGTGAACAGATTAGCCTGCCACTGCTGCGGAATGGTGTGCGGATCGCGGCTGAAGGCCCGAAGCAGATAGTCTTTACTGCCCCACGCACTCACCGTTGCAGACAACTGCACCAGAATCAATATGCTGATGAACGCGCCCCACACCGTTTCTGACGTTTGCCGGATAACCAGTGCAGAGACAATAATGTTCAAAAACGGCTGCATCAACTGGTGCGCGGCATTCTGCAACACCGTCCAACCACGCCGCAACAGCTTATGCCAGCGATCTGCATTTAGCACAGGCTAAAATCCGGTTGTTTCTGGCCGCTGGTAGTGCAGCACCTTCTGCACAGCACGCAGTTCAATCGGGAAGGTGTAGGTTTGCGTGTGGTAGCGCGGCGCACTGATGGCGCGTAAAAACTGCCGGGATGTGCGGTTCAGCTTATGATCTGTGACCGTCGGATAGTAGGCATTCAGTACACGCTCAAAGTCACGCACACGCTTGCGCAGCGGATCCTGCATCCACGGGGTGTTGCTGCTGCGCCGCTGGACAAAATCCTGCCAGTCATCGCTTACCCAGCCCTCCAGCGTCTCCGGGAAGGCAAATCCGTCGGCTTTTGCCTGGTCATACAGTTCACCGGAGAGTGGCACCGGGGTATACATGTACAGAATGACTTCCGTGGCCGGGTTGACCTGCTTTACTTTGCGGATAAACGAGATCGTTTCATCCACGTCGATTTCTGGCTCCGGCGGGTTGCCCATCACGAAGGACATCTCCGGGACAACACCGTAATCGGCCATCTTTGCCGCAATTTCCAGCGTCTTCTGCGTGGAAGCCTTGCCGCCTTTATCCATGCGCTTGAGTGTGGTATCCGAGCCAGATTCCGCACCCAGGAAAACCATACGCAGGCCGCTATCGCGCATCAGTTCCCATGTGCGGTCGCTGTAGGCGATCATCGTGTCGATGCGGCCCTCACCCCACCACGAAATATTCAAATCCATGATGTGCTCGGAGAACTCCGCCACACGCCTTTCGCTGGTGAAGAAATTGTTATCGTAGAACTCAACCGCGTCAAGCTGCCATTCGTCTACCAGATGGCGAACTGTGCTGGCTGTGCGCTTTGCAGATTGTGCCCGCCAGCGCCCGTTGACCATATTCACCACAGCACAGAAGTTACAGAAAAACGGGCAGCCATAGCTACTGTGATGCGGCAGCGTACGCTCCCCCATAAATGTACGGCGCACATAGTTTTCGAGGTTCACACGGTGATAGGGGAAGTCCGGCAGATTCTCCGGGTGTGGAATCTTTGCCGGCATAGAGGCCTGTATGCTGCCGTCGGGATTGCGGTAAGCCGTGCCGTAGATGTCCAGCGGAATGCCGTCACGCTCCAGAATATCCAGCAGCGCCGTAAACGCTTCTTCACCGTGGCCGCGCACCACATAATCGACGTAATCCGCCTGTAAAGCAACGTCATAGTGCTGTGTGGGGAAGTACCCGCCCCAGATGACTTTGATGTGCGGGAACTTTGCCTTGAGTGCCTTACACACCGGGATAGCATGGGAAAGCTGTGGCCCCGGCATCACGGTCACGCCCAGAATATCCACGTTGTTAGCAATCACAGCCTGCTCAACAGCGGCGTACTGGTCGTCGTGCAGGTTGCCGTCCAGAATCATATAGTCATATTTGTTTTCCAGCACAGCCCCCAGCGCCAGCAATGACATTGGCATCACCGGTTTTTTACTGGCAGAGCTTGGCGGGTTGTAGAGCAAAATCATAGCTTCATCCGTTCGAAATACAGTAAACGGTCATTATTTCGTTAATCACGTCGCGGGTGGCAACCACTTTAACAGTCAGGTTCGCAGCGGCGAATGCATCCATTAACTGTGCTTCCTCGCCATCCGAGGAAAATACCAGCAGCGCGAATCCGTCCGGCTTCAGGTGATGCGGCAGCGCGTTTGCAAAGCGAGTGAACACGTTCTCACCGCGCCATGCGTGGTCATAGTCATCTCGCGGCGCATCGGTATAGAACGGCGGGTTAAACAACACCACGTCAAACTGCTGGCCCTGCACAGCGGCAAATAAATCACTCTCGCACACACGCACACGGCCCTCAACACGGTGCGCTGCGCGACGATTAACGCGATGCTGAACCGTGTTGAGGG
>JBCCQC010000254.1:0-6573 GCA_039024535.1 Chloroflexota bacterium | reverse complement strand
TGTTGCCAGCCGCCCCCCGCGCACGTCATCAATTAACACGCCGGGGCAGGAGTCTTTATAGTAGTGGCTGTCCAGCACTACAATCGGGATCGTGGAGTTAATGTCGTGGATGTCCGCAGGCAGGCGCGGGGGGGTGAGCAGTATCACGCCGTCCACGCGGTTTTGCCGCAGCAGCGACACCAGCTTGCCTTCCAGTTTGCGCGGCGATGACACACTATGCAGCACGAGGTCATATTGTGAATCCCACAATACCTGCTGAATCCCGGCGAGGCGCTCTGAAAAGGATGGAACGGTGAAAAACGGGGTGACGATCCCGATGTCGAGTGTTTTACCGCCAGAAAGCTGACGGGCTGCATTATTGGGCACATAGCCGAGCGTATCAATCGCCATCAGGACGCGCTGGCGGGTATCTGCCCGTACATGGTCGCTGCCGTTGATGACGCGGGAAACGGTGGCGATGCCCACGCCCGCTGCTTTTGCAACATCACGAATAGTAACAGTAGCCATAACAATACTAAATCTCTGGAAACGTTTTCTAAGTTGCTACCAGTCTAACGGAGAATGGGCGCAATTTCTAACCGCGATGCACCCGCTGCCCATAACCCACCGCTTGCCCTGTGATCTGTTACCGCCGGGGCATTTTTGTTTATGCTATCAGGTAGGCGTATAATGAGAGGACTTGATGACCGGACACACAAGGACGCGGGCAGCCAGCTATGACGCAACAACCATCACCGGACAGAACATCAGATTTACTGCGCAAACGGGCCGCCGCTGCGCAGAAACAGCGGCGCTACCGGATTATTTTTGGCGGGGTGATTGCCGCGACACTGCCGTTTTACTGTGCCGGGGCGATATTGTACTTTATTGCGCCCCAGCAGGCCGCCGTGCCCACCAGCACCCCCACGCAGATTGTCGTGACAGATGCGCCAGCACAGGGGGTCACCAGCACCTCCCTGCCCACAGATGCACCACGAGCCACCAGCACGCCAGTACCGTTCATGACGGCTACCAGTGCGCTTGGCATACCGCCCACTGCCATCCCGACCAATACACCGGTACCCACACAGACGCCAACACCCATCCCGACGAACACACCTGCCGCGACCAGTACGCCAGCCGCGCCGCCAACGAATTTCATCCCGCCCAGCCCGACCATCATACCGCCGGATGCTATTACACCGGCCTCGTGACGTTTGCACAGGACTGTAACTGCCTATGAACAACTATCCCAACAACGAATACGACCCGATGCAGCCGCCACCGCGCGGCGCAGACGAACCCGACAACCGCATCCGTAACCTGCGTATTGCTCTGTTCAGCATTATTCTTACGACGATTCCGTTCTACCTGATTGGCGTGGGCCTGCTGGTGTTCAGTTCCATTAACCCCGGTGGCAACCAGCAGTCAGAGCCGCTCGCATCCGGGACGGTGACGAATACACCCATTGGTGGCGACCTGACGCCTACCAGTACCCTGCGCCCCACACAAACCCGCGACGCTACCAACACGCCGGTGAGCAATGTGGGGCCAACGCCGTTCCAGTTTTTGCCGCCGCGTGCTACCGATACGGTAGAACCAACTGTTTTCGTCCCGCCCACCAGCACGCCAGCCCCCACACTCACACCGCGCCCGCAGGATCCGACGAACACGCCGCAGCCGACGCTGGCCCCGGCGACGAACACGCCGCAGCCGACCCCGACGGAAACCCTGCTGCCAACCGATCTACCGCTGCCAACGGAAACGCCGCTGCCGACCGACCCACCTGCGCCGACTGACCCACCTGCGCCGACCGACCCGCCTGCACCGACTGACCCACCTGCGCCAACCGATCCACCGGCGGATAACGGCGAGATAACCGACCCCGATACAACGGATAACACCGGTGAGGGTGATGGCAATGCTGAAGAGAACACGGTTGATCCACCGGCAGACTCGTCAGATGGGGCCGGAGGTGGTGGCTCCGTGGAGGACGACCCCGACGACGTTATAACTATTGACGGTAACTCCACACTGGAAGATGAGGATGAATAAGCGGCTGGCACAGTTAGCCGGGGTATCCTGACCGCAGGCGGGGTGGCAGGGTCTGCTGGTAGCAGCATTCCCGTCCCACACCCCGTCAGTGATGGGATGCTGCCCTCACCAGATGTGACACTATTCCGTCAATGTGCGGTAAAACCCTCAGGTGAGAAGTGCCCTGGTAGTTACCCGGCCTGTATTGCCCTGTGACCCCGGCGCGGGTACTCTCAGTATCAAACGCTGAACATCGAGGATAGACATGGAAATCGAACGCGAACCCTTTTACATCCCGCAGCGGGCGCTGGTAGTGGCCGCCCACGCCGACGATATTGAGTTCGGGGCCAGTGGCACTGTAGCCCGCTGGACGGAGGCCGGGGCACATGTGACGTACTGCATCGTGACGGATAGCGGCGCAGGCAACAACGAACCCGGTGCTGATCTGGAGCAACTCAAAAAGACGCGCATCGAAGAACAACAGGCCAGCGCCCATGAGGTGGGCGTGGAAGACGTAATTTTTTTGCAGGGCTACCGGGATGGCATACTGGAGCCGACAATGGCGCTGCGTAAAGACATCACGCGGGTGATCCGGCAGGTGCAGCCCAATGTGGTGATGACGTTCGACCCGGAAACGGTGATTGCAGGCAACCGCGATTACATTAACCACCCCGACCACCGCGCCGTGGCGCAGGCCGCGCTCTACGCGGTTTTCCCCAGTGCGGGGGCACGCCCGATCTTTATGGAGTTGCTGGATGAGGGGTTAGAACCGCACGAGGTTGACCGGATGTACTTCTTCCTCAGCCACGACCCGGACACCTATGTGGACATCAGCACGACTATCAAGCGTAAAGCCAGTGCCCTGCGCTGCCACCCGTCGCAGTTTGATGAGCGTGTGGTAGAGATGGTGATGGGCTGGAATGCAGAGGCCGGTGAAGCTGTGGGCGTGGGCCACGCAGAAGTGTTTCGCACGCTGGTGTTCCGCCGCCCGGAAGACAACGAAACGGAGTAGAACAGTCACAGCGGGGGCATGGCACGCCACGCCCCGCAACCTGCACTATTCCTCGTCTTCAGTGGTGGCGGGCAGGGCTGGTACGTCTTTGCGCAACCGGATAAGCCCCTGGGATCCCGGTGAACCCTGAAGTTCGCGCCAGCGTTTTTCGCCGCCGTCCATGTGCCACTCCACCACGTGGTTGCCCTCTTCATCCATGTAGGCGAGTGCGGGGCGCAGCATTAGCATCTGGCGCAGTACACCGATGAGGTCTTTGCGTTCTTCGGTCGTGCGCAGGATGAAGTAATCGCCCGGTACCCACTCAAACTGAATATTATTGCCGTACCAGTCGCCTTCCATCTGGATGGGCGGCTTGACGGTGGTGCAGGTCATGTAAATACCCTGAAGCCGGTTCTTCCACAGGGTATGGTTAATGCGTTCTTCAATGAAATAGGGGCGCGGCTCTGGTGTGGTGTAAAACCATGTGCGCGAGGAAGTTGCCATCGGTTGCTTACTCCGAACGTCTGTAGATGAGTTTCGGGTTAGTGTACATCAAAAACCGGATGCACTCCACATTAATCGTCGCCATCCGCCACGGCAACCGGGGCCTCGTCTACAGTCTCGGCGTCCGTACGGGCTTCGGCCTGCCAGCTACTCCAGATCATCAGCGCAACACCGAATACAATCGCATGATCTGCCAGATTCGACACATTCGAAATCACGTTCGGGAGCTGATAGTGAATGAAGTCCACCACGTGGCCGTAAATGATCCGGTCGATGGCGTTGCCCAGTGCCCCGCCTACAATCAGGCTCGTAGCCAGCCGTGCGAGTGGTTGCCCATCCTCAATGCGCGGGTACGACCAGATCAAAAAGCCGGAGATCACAAACGCCAGTACGAGGAACACATAGCCCGCCACAGCAGACCCGGCCATAAACCCGAATGCAGAGCCGGTGTTAAAGCTGCGCGTGATCTGGAAAAACGGATACAACGAGGGAAACGGCTGGATAGATTCAGACATTGCCATGTTAAGCACAACCAGCGTTTTAGTCACCTGGTCGATGAGCAACACCGCGCCAATTGTCGTAAACAGGAACACCCACCGCCGTGTAGAAACAGACATCTATTACGTCCAGAGTTACCAGTATTGAGCGATGCGCTGCTGGTTTTCAGTGGGTGACGATCCGCTGCAAAAAATCAGGGTCAAACTGCAGGGACAGAGCCTGCTCTGTCCGCTGCGGACAACCACACGACAACAACGCAAACAGGGGAAATGTATCATGCAGTCTTTTGTTTTTCCAGCAGTGGCGCGAGGGCATCCTCAATTTGCGCTAACGTTTTTGCCTGCACTACGGCCTCTCGCAGGCGCGTAGCGTAGGAGAGGCCCTTGCAATAGCGCACAATCTGTTTGCGCAGCATCCGTATCTGGTCGTCGTGGGTGCGCGGTGTTGTTTCCATAGTGATGCGAGCCTGCTGGATGGCGGTGAGGGCGCGTTCCTCGAACGTGATTTTCGGGTGAGGGTCGCCGGTGCGCAGTTCGTGGGCCATGTGCCGGAACACCCACGGGTTACCCAGTGCGGCACGGCCAATCATCACGCCGTCGCAGCCCGTTTGCGCCACCATACGCCGCGCGTCTGCTGCTGTGTGAACGTCGCCGTTGCCAATAACGGGGATGCTGACCGCGCTTTTCACCTCACCAATGACATACCACTGTGGTGCTAGCTGCTGGAAGCCCTGCGTGGCGAAGCGCCAGTGTACCTGGATGGCCGCCACCCCCGCGCTTTCCGCCGCTTTTGCGAACGGTACCGCCGTGGGCTTACTGCGCTCCCACCCGGCGCGGATTTTCACGGTTACGGGCACATCCACGGCATTGACGACTGCTTCTACCACAGCAGCGGCACTGCACACGTCCTTGAGCAGCTTTGCACCGCCGCCGGTTGCGGCCACTTTAGGCACCCAGCAGCCCATGTTGATGTCTACCACGTCTGCGCCATGCTCGGCCACGATTTTTGCTGCCTCGGCCATCTGCGCCGGGTCTGCACCGAATAACTGCACGGCTACCGGGCTTTCTTCTCCGGGTACCCAGTCAAATTTGAGTTTGGCACGTTCGCGGCTCTCTCTGTATCTCATCGCATCGCTGCTGATGAGTTCCGTACACACCCAGCCGCAGTCGCCGTACTCGCGGGCAATGGTGCGGAAGGCGTAGTTAGTCTGCCCGGCCATCGGTGCCAGCCACAGGCCATTGGCTATCGTCACATCCCCGACCTGAATCGGGTTGAGGAGTTTGTGGGTCGTTGTGGGGGGATTGGTCATGATGATTACGGGTTACTGGCGTCACGATACAGATAGCGAAGGCGCGAACGGTGCCGCGCCTTCTGGTTGCTATTGTATGTGATTGTGGTGCAGACGTGAACCGCCTGCCCGTGATGTCTCTACTGAGAAGCCATACTACCTGCTACGGCTTTGGCGTAATCCTTGAACTGGCCCACAGTCTTCAGCGCACCCAGGTAGTGCAGCATATCATCCGTGGTTTTGGGCGGCGTCAACAGTATGTCTTTAGTCTTATCGTCAACATTGTCGATAAACTGATCCTCCAATTTGCCCTTGGCCTTACCCATCAGGCCACCATCGCCCATGTTCTCGGCAGCAGACCTTGCCTTATTAGCCTTTGCCGTTGCCTCCTTGGAGGCTTTCGTAATGGCGGCATTCTTTTTCTTGTCGATAAAGATGTCGTCCGGGCCGCCAGGCATGTAAACTTCACCCATTTTAGCAGCCAGCTTAATCATCCATTGGTCGCCGGTCAGGTTCAGGTCAAGCAGAAGCTGGAGCGCTTCCTCATCTTTCTCCTGTGCCATGGTCACGAGTTCATTGGCGTTAGCAGCACGGTTCTCTCCGCGTGTGCCTTTTGCGAACTTGTAAATACCCTTCACCCAGCGCAGGGCCTTTTCACCGGCCTTAATCAACGTGATAGCGAGTTTACCAACCTGGGCGGCCCCTGCCGTAAACAGGCTCACAATGTCGGAGATCGCCTGGCCGACGGTAGCGGTAAAGCGGAAGATATGCGTCAGGAAGGCACGGAAAGTCTTACCGGCGGCATAGTCAGCAACCTTGCCCACACCTTTCTGCTTCACAAGCTGGGACGTTTCATCAGTATTCTCGTCCTCATTGGCAACGAGTTTGCTGAAGCTCGTCTTGGCCGCTTCGTTGTATTTCTGCCATTTCTTGTATTTACCACGCATATCCCAGAAGGCTTTACCAACCTTGAAGATGGCCCCGCCGATGACGCTGGCCCCCTCAGCAACTACACCCAGTACGGTGCCAATTTCGCTGAAGATGTTGCTGAGGGTTTCGGCCAGTTTATCCAGCACGCCCGGATCGCCACCATTACCCGCATCGCTGGCTACTCCATCCAGCGCCTTGGAAAGTTTGCTACCCGCAGCGTTCAGCGCAGAACTGAACTTCTCTGAAGCGGCTTCCTCCAGCTTATCGCTGACGGAGGTGCCGGTTGCCAGTTCGGTCCCTGCATCCGCGCCACCTTTAGCTGTGTAAGCGTTCATGCCCATGTTCTTCG
>JBCCQC010000253.1:0-6605 GCA_039024535.1 Chloroflexota bacterium | reverse complement strand
GCTGGTGCTCATCTTCCGTCCGCAGGGCATCCTGGGTGAGCGACTGGCAGAGAAGAAAGCGTAAGGGGGCAGACTATGGCTGACATTTCAATTTCTGGCGCGGCCCAGTCGAAGAAGCTCTCGCTCTCTGCTGTTCTTACGCCAGAAATTGAAATGTCAGCCATAGTCTGCCCCCTTACGCTTTCTTCTCTGCCAGTCGCTCACCCAGGATGCCCTGCGGACGGAAGATGAGCACCAGCACCAGCATGGTGAACGCAATCAGGTCTTTAAGCTGGTTAGCACCGGGGATGCCCAGACCGGACAGAACCAGATTCGGCCCGATTTGCTCAATCACGCCGAGGAACAGGCCACCGAGCATAGCACCCAGAATATTGCCAATACCGCCAAGCACCGCCGCCGTAAACGCCTTAATGCCCGGAATAAATCCCATAAAGAAGTTTACACCCTGCGGACGGTAAATACCGTTAATCACACCGGCAGCACCGGCCAGCAACCCACCGATTGCGAACGTGAATACGATCACCCGGTCAATGTCGATCCCCATCAGTGAAGACACTTCTTTATTTTCTGATACGGCACGCATTGCCTTGCCGATGCGTGTGCGTTCGACAAGCCAATACAGGCCCAGCATCAGGATAAGCGCGGAGAAAAACACAACCAGATTGGCGACCGGAACTGTCACCTCACCAAGGCTGAACGATCCCTGCAAAGCATCAACCTCAGGATAGGATTTAAAACCACTACCGTACAATCCACGGAACGTGTATTGCAGGAAAAACGACGCACCGATTGCTGTAATCAGTGGTACAAGGCGGGGGGCGCCGCGCAGCGGTCGGTAGGCAATGCGCTCCAGCAAAATCGCAATTGACATCGACACAAGGCCCGCAAAAATCATCAAAATCGGGATTGCCAGCAGCGGTGCCGCATTCAAAAACCCAATCTGGTCAAAATAGGCAGCCAGGAAATACGCCGTGAATGCACCGGCCATGTATATCTCACCATGTGCAAAGTTAATCATCAGCAGAATACCATAGACCAGTGTGTAGCCGAGTGCAATCAGCGCGTAGATGCTACCCTGTGCTAACCCGGCGATAAACAGGCTCAACCATGTTTCAGCCGCAAAGCGGCCAGACGACAGCGTGTTGTACGATCCTATAACGACAAGCAGGATAATGACTACACGAAGCACATTAATAACTAAATCGACCCAGTCGAAGTTTTCTAACCATTGTCTGTTCATCAAGCAGTTCCCTCAAAGATCCCCAGCTTTAGATTACAACAGCAAACCAGTGATGAAGGCTCACCACTGGCTTGCAACTTTTCACTTTACATCAAACAGATGCTAAAGCGACTTATTCCATTTCCATCATGCCACCGGCAGGCGTCCAGATCACTGGAGGCGGCCAGTTGCCTTCAAGTTCTGCCTCGGTGGTCTGGAAGATACCCAGCGCTTCACCTGTAGAGCAGTCACCGGTTTCGCTACATGTCAGCACACCGGTAAGACCTTCGAATTCCTCGATTGCAGTCAGTTCATCACGCAGGGTCTGGCGACCGATAGAGATGTTACCCTCATCGTCCATCACAGCAACGGCCTCGATGGAGTCCAGCAGCATGTTAGTAGCGTCATAGGCATGTGCGTGGAAGCCCGACGGCGGTACGCCACCGATTTCCTCTTCCCATGCAGCAAGGAAGGACTGGTACGCTTCACCCGTTACAACCGGGCCAGAGAAGTACATGCCTACAGAGGCGTCACCGGTATTTTCCGGGAAGCTATCTACAAGGATGCCGTCTGCACCGAACAGGATGGTGTCTTCAAGGCCAGCAATGTCCAGTGCCTGGTCAGCAATGAAGTTACCTTCCGGCTCAAAAATCGGGAAGTACAGCACGTCTGGCGCGTCTGCGGCAATCTCCGTCAGGATAGCGGTCATGTCGGTGTCACCAATGTTGACAGCACCCTGGAACGTTACCGTACCTTCGAAGTCGCTGGCGAATACGTCAGCCATGACACCCTGGAGGCCATCGGCATAGGAGCTACCATCGTGGATGGTGGCGAGTGATGCTGCGCCGAGTTCTTCAGCGATAAACTGAGCAGCAATCGCACCCTGGAACAGGTCGTTGTGTGCTGTGCGGTAGAAGCCCGGCAGGTACACACCACCAGCGTCCATGTCAGCGTCAGAGAGGGTCGGGCTGGTCGCAGACGGGGAAATCATGACGAGGCCAGCCTCACTGATGATCGGCAGCGCAGCGGTTGCAGCACTGGAGCAGTTCGTGCCGACCACACCGGCGATCTCATCATCGGATGCAATACGCTGAGCAGCCGTCTGACCGCCTTCTGCGCTACACAGGGAGTCCTCACCTACAATCTCGATCTCAGTACCGAGGAACTCACCACGATCCATCACAGCCAGTTCGATACCACCAACGGAGTCCTCACCGAGGAAGGCGGTCGGGCCGGATACCGTCAGCATGTAGCCGATGACAACAGGGTCGCCAGCTTCAATCTCAACACAGCCGATTGCATCAGTGCATTCCGGCTGCGCCATCGTCGCCGGTATGCTGAGTGCCATCAGCATCAGCAACAGGGCAAAAATCAACAGCTTCTTCATATTCTTTGTCTCCAGTTAAAACAGATGTGAACCGCTGAAATAGCGGCTTTCGGGGTATAACATAACAAAAATCCTGTAAAGAATTCAAACTCTCCAATATCCTTTTAATAATCGAGACATGAAATTTTGATTATGTATCACAAAAACAATCATCAGAATTCCCCATATGCATAATGAAATCGCAGCGACTGGCATCACAATCTCAGGTTTTGCAGGCCCTCCTGTGCCCAACGCACACGCCTGACGAAATCATCCGGTTGCGGCAAAATCGATGGTACCCCCACCTGCTCAATCATGTACGAGGCGGCAGCACTGGCATGGCAGGCCGCATCCGCAATATCGTTGTACTTATCAAACGCAGCAATGAAACCACCCGTGAAGGCATTACCGGCCCCCACCACATCAACAACTTTGGTCGGATAGGCAGGCACATAAACACCCGCACCCATAACCAGATTCCAGCAATCTGCTCCGCTTTCAGCCCGCCGCACCAGCAGCAGGTCTGCACCGGCGTCACGGTAGTGCCTCAGCATATCGGGGCCAGCATTCATACCGACAATCTGCTCCGCTTCTGACACATTCACCGAGAACATATCACATGCTGAAAGCAACAGGGTCAGTTCGCGGGACGTGAGCGGCTGCGGTGACGACCTGAACGTCTCAAGGCACACCTTCACCCCACGAGCACGCAGTTCATTTGCCCATTCAATGTCACGGTCAGCATCACCGGGGTGAATGCCCCAGTGAAACCACACCGCCTCATGATAACTTTCTGGCGCGACACCCAAACCGCGACGTAGCTGCGTTGCCAGCGTTTCTGGCGGTACCCGCCACAGATGCCGCCGGAAGCCGTCATGCTCAAGGATTTGCCATGCGCGGGGCGACAGCAGGTCGTTACGGTAGACGCCATCGAGGTTGATGTTTGCCGCATATAGCCGATCTAATGTGGTCTCTGGCTCTGCGATGTTCAGTGCCGCAACTATCCCGGCGACTTCCCCACTGCCTGCCGCCGCTGCCATGCCCCATACCGTCTGCGGCCCCCCGCCACCCGGTACACCCATCTGAGTGCGTCCATCCGGGTAAACTATATCGTCCAGTATAATCCCATGCGACACATACCGAACCGTCAACAAAACACTCCGTATTAATACTTCAACAATCAGTCATCGCCGAAGTCCATGCACATCCGGGCTTCTGGCTTTAGCATCGCTCCAACTGTGCCAGAGTCAATATCGCAAAATATACCAGATACTCCGATGGGGATTGCCGGACAGAAAACACCCCGGTACATTAACGTGCATTACATAGCATACATAATCAACAACGAAACGGACATCCCATGACGGCAACCGCACTTGATGGCATTCGCGTACTGGATTTTACACGCATCCTGGCAGGGCCAACCTGTACGATGCTGCTGGCCGATCTCGGCGCAGACGTAATCAAAGTGGAAAACCCCGGTAAAGGCGATGATACGCGGCACTGGGGGCCACCGTGGTTGGGCACAGGCGACGACAGGCAGAGCGCGTACTTCCTGAGTGTGAACCGCAACAAACGCAGCCTGACACTGAACTTAAAGACAGAAGCAGGGCAGAACATTGCAAAAAAGCTGGCGACGAGAAGCCATGTCGTCATCGAAAATTTCAAACGGGGCCAGATGGACGGCTTCGGCCTCGGCTACCACAACCTCAAGCAGGTTAACCCGGCACTGGTCTATTGCAGCATTACCGGGTTCGGACAAACGGGGCCATACAGCCAGCGCCCCGGCTATGACTATGTGATCCAGGCGATGAGCGGACTCATGTCCATCACAGGGCCAACGGACGGCGACCCGCACAAAGTCGGCGTTGCCACCGCAGACATCTACGCCGGGTTATTTGCGACAACAGCTATCCAGGCGGCGCTGCGCCACAGCGAACGCACCAGGCAGGGCCAGTATATTGATACGTCGCTGCTGGATAGCCAGATTGCAGCCCTCGTCAACATCGCCAGCAATTTTCTCGTCTCCGGGATGACCCCACCACGTCTCGGCAACCTGCACCCGAACATCGTGCCATATCAGACGTTCCGGGCGGCAGACGGCGAATTTGTGCTGGCAGTGGGCAATGATCGGCAGTTCAGGCTACTATGCGGCATGATTGAGCGGCAGGATTTACTGGAGGATCCACGCTATGCGACCAACCCGGCGCGTGTCGAAAATCGGGATACGCTGGTGCCTATTTTGCAGGAGATATTCGCACAGCAGCCGCGTAAGCGCTGGATCAGCAGCCTGCTGGAAAACGGTATCCCGGCGGGGCCGATAAACGATGTAGGCACTGCTCTGCATGACCCGCATGTACAGGCGCGTGGCATGGTCGCGGAGGCTGCACATCCCAACGGCGAAACGCTGCGCTATGTGGCGTCCCCACTTAAACTCTCTGAGACACCGGCAGAAATGCGAACCCCACCGCCCCTGCTCGGCCAGCACACCGACGAAATCCTGACCGACCTGCTGAACCTGAACCCAGCAGACATTAACGACTACAGGCAACAGGGTGTGATTTAACGCGAAAAGGCACCCGGTGTGGGTGCCTCCTAGTGATGCTTATGCTTCTGGCTCAAACGTCGGGATATTGAACTTCGGCAGGCGTGCTTCAATCATCTCGCGCTGTGGCTCGTACCAGTCCGGCAGCTTGAGGTTCGTGCCCAGTTCCTCTACCGGCTCATCATATGAGAAACCCGGCGCATCCGTTGCTACCTCAAACAGTACGCCGTTTGGCTCCCGGAAGTAGATCGAGTGGAAATACTGGCGGTCACGGACGGTGGTCACGTTGTAACCGGCCTTTGCGATCTTCTGGCGGTATTCTTCCTGTTCGCTGTCGTCCACAGTACGGAACGCAATGTGATGCACGGTGCCTGCGCCAGTGGTGCCCTGACCATGGCCCGGGCGCTCCACAATGTCAATGTACAGGCCGATGTCATCCGATGCACCCTTATAACGGGAGCGGTTGCCCTCGGTACCGACTTCCTCGTAACCCATCACTTCCGTCAGGATTTTCGCGGTTGGCTCTTTGGTGCCCACCCACAGCGTCACACTATGGAACCCGCGCAGTGCCATGTCCTGCGGCACCGGGCCATTGTCCCAGAAGTCAATGCTGCCCTTCTCATCGTTGGCGATCAATTCAAGGCCCATGCCGTCCGGGTCTACAAAGCTGAGGACGGCGTCACCGAAGCGGGTTTCGTCGTCTTTTACCAGCACACCGAAGTGGTTCAGACGCTCACGCCAGTATTCCACTGCCCCGGTCGGGATAGTGTAGCCGGTTGCAGCCGTTTCGCCGTTGCCGACCTTACCCCGGCGCATTCCCTTCCACGGGAAGAAGGTCATGATGGTGCCCGGAGAGCCGACTTTATCGCCATAGTACAGGTGATAGGTGCCGGGGTCGTCAAAGTTAACCGTCGTCTTGACCAGGCGCTGGCCGAGAACCTTATGGTAGAAATCCACGTTTTTCTGCGGGTCGCTGGCGATGGCCGTGATGTGGTGAAGCCCCTGTATGCGTTCCATTGCGTCTCGCTCCTTAACTACTTGATGTTGAATCATTTGATGTTTTATAATTTACACCCACCCTGAATTCCTGTCAATATGACCGGCATAAGAGGCATATAAGAACGAAAAATCCCCGTGCAGTGTTGCACAGGGATCAGGAACAATCACAGGAAATTGGCATCAGCCCACTGTGAGCCAGTCCATTGCACGTTTCCACATCTCAGGTGTGAACACATGACCGAGATCGGAGTAAATCTCACTCTGGAACCTGTCTTCAGCCCCATAGAGCGCGTAGATACTTGCCACTTCATCCGTGATGGTTCGAATGCCAGAAACCGGCGAGGTGGGGTCACGGTCTCCATTCAGGCTTAGCAGCAGACGTGGCGCAATGAGGCTGACAATGGTTTCCGCGTCGAAATGCTGCAATATCCCCGGCACGTAGAAGTAAATATCGTGGCTGGAGAGGCCATCCGCAG
>JBCCQC010000252.1:0-6619 GCA_039024535.1 Chloroflexota bacterium | reverse complement strand
GGGTGGTGAACGACGCGGCCTGCCGTATGTGCTGCGGTCGGCCCTGAGTGGCAAGAGCTTTTTGCTGCTGGGCGGCGGCGTGGTGATCGGCTATGTCTCCGGTGAAACAGGCTATCAACAGGTGGCCCCATTCTTCGATGACCTGTTCTCCGGGTTCCTCACGCTGTTTCTGCTGGAGATGGGCACGCAGGTGGGGCGCAAGCTGAACGATGTGCTGAAGGTGGGTGTGCCACTGCTGGCCTACAGCCTGATAATGCCGGTGTTGCATGGGTTGGTCGGCGTGGCATTGGGCACGCTGGTAGGGCTGGGTGTGGGCGGCGCAATGATTCTGGGGACACTGGCGGCGAGTGCGTCCTTCATTACGGCCCCGGCAGTGGTGATTGAAAACATCAAAGAAGCCAGTGCCAGCCTTGCACTGACGGCTGCGCTGGTGGTCACGCTGCCGTTTAACCTGACGGTGGGCCTGCCACTCTATTTCCAGCTTGCGCAGTGGATGTCCGGTCTGGGCGGAGGGTAATGTGGGGTTTCTGGTTTTCGCGCTGGCGGTGGTGCCCGACGCAGGCAGTTCAGCATGGTCACAAGCACAAAAGGGCGCCCCTACCTCATTATGTATGGCAATTATTGCCGCGTGCTGTAAAAGCAGATTTCTGCATGTACGTTGTGCCAATTCATTGGCTTTGCCCCAACTTTTGACGCACGCTTGATGAGATTGTCCACAGATAGGGTTCGACTTCCAGGATCAGTCTGTGAACTATCATATGGTTCCATAATCTGTCAAAATCCCCACCTTGAGTATGAGTCCAGTTGATATACCTTGCAATTTCTTGTGCTTCTTGCTGCGTTTTGCAACGCCACTCAAGATGTAATTCCAGCTCGCCAACTATGAAATTGTCTGGCCGTCCTATGTCCCAATCAAATTTCTCCTGCGTGTGGTGATGCACCAACTCACAGCCAATTCCATGAAGACGATATTGCCAATCGTTTCGCCACAATCCACATGGTTTGACGAGGCTATTATTGTCCCTGCTATTGATGAAATCCTCTACTTTCGCCTCAAGATTCTCAATTGGATAGTGTTTCGAAAGTCCGTGGTGATACACCAATTCTGGACGTAGTTCGATGAGCGCCTGAATCACAGTTTCTCGTCTTCTGATAAGATAATTCACCACAATTTGAACACACATTTGTGACAGCTCTTTTTTAGATGTCATTTCTTAAACCCGGCTGATGAACGGCAGATAGATCAAAATCAGGTTCACGACGATCTGGCACAGCCACGCCGCTGCCATGCCGTTACGGTCGCGTATCCAGCTATAGACCACGTTTACAATTGCCAGCGTGGTGCCAATAAATACCGCCACCGCCCAGAACTCCGTGAGGTCACGGATGACGGGGAAGAACAGCAGCCCCGACCATACCGTCGCCATGCCACCCACTAACCAGATGCCGCGCCCGCGCTGGAGCAGGCCCCGGAAAAACAGCGTTTCTCCCAGTGGCATTACAAACACCAGATAGGCCAGCAGCGCACCGGGGGTCATCGCATCGAACAGCACGCCGGATGTGGTGCTGAGCGTGGTGCCACCGAATAGATACAGCGGCATCCCGGCGACAATGCCAACAATCACGCCCCACACCAGATTTTCCGGGCGCTCCTGCGTGATGCGTTCCCCGTTACCCAGCAGCCACGCCAGCACACCGAACCCGGCCAGCAGGCCCCACGCCACCGTGTAGCGCATGGGCGCACCATCCGGCAACAGCGGGGTAAGTCCGAAGCTGACGGCCAGCGCGACAATATAACCGAAAAAGGGATCGCTGGCGGTGGCGCGGTAGCGAACGGAGGTGCGTTCTGGCTCTGGCGCTTCTACCGGGGGGGGCGGGGCGCGGCCAATACGGAACTCCTCCTCCAGTTCTTCCAGCACATCATCCGGCAGGTCTATAGCGGGCAGGCCCTGCATCGGGTCGATGGTGTAGTCGTATACTTCACCGTCAGTACCGAGGAAGATTCTGGGCTGCTCTGCGTCGGGTTGGTCTGGCGCGTCGTCTATGGGGTTGTCGTCTTCGCGGCGTATCTCGTCAGATTCCATGCCTTATTCCGTGTGTTGTGTTCATCATGGGCGGCTCAGCGGGCCGCCCCTACCGACAGATCAGGTTAACAATTCATGCACGGCGTTCACCGTCGTCTGAACACGCTCCGGGGTAATCCAGTAATGCGTCACACAGCGAAAGCGCCGCAAATATCCCGGATAGGGCCGCATGTGGATGTTATAGTCGTCCCACAGGCGCGTGGTGAGTTCGTACGGTTGCAGTTTCGCGTCCTCGCGCAGCGTGAAGAACACAAAGTTCGTCTTCACCTTCTCGATGTCCACATCCAGCCCGTCAATTGTCGCCAGCCCCTCTGCCAGATCACACGCATTCTGGTGATCTTCCGCGAGGCGCAGAGACATCTCGTTGAGCGCGATACGACCGGCAGCGGCCAGTACACCCGCCTGGCGCATCCCACCGCCGAGCATTTTGCGCATACGCCGCGCCTCGTCAATAAATGCTTTATCGCCCACCAGTACGCTGCCAGCCGGGGCACACAATCCCTTTGACAGACAGAACGTGATGCTGTCTGCGTTTTCCGTCAGATCTTTCACCGGGGTATCCAGTGCGGTGGCGGCGTTGAAGATACGGGCGCCGTCGATGTGCAGCTTGAGGCCGTGTGCCTGTGCAATTTCGGCCACGTCGTCAATGTGCTGCTTGCCGACGGGCGCTCCGCCGCGCCCACCATGACTGTTTTCCATCGCAATGAGCGTGGTACGCGGGAAGTGAACGTTGCTGCCGCGCACACCATGACGTACATCGTCCAGATTAAAGGTGCCATCGGCGTTAACCGGGATGGTGTGGGGCATAATGCCACCGAGTGCGGCCATACCGCCGACCTCGTACTGAATGGTGTGGGCCGCTTCCCCGACGATGATTTCATCGCCGCGCCCGCAGTGGGCCAGCAGTGCCGCCGTGTTGCCCTGGGAGCCGCTGGTGACGAACAAGCCTGCCTCTTTGCCGAACATTTCGGCGGCTTCGGCTTCGAGGGCGTTGGTGTGGGGGTCTTCGCCGTATACATCGTCGCCCAGTTCGGCATTGAACATGGCCTCGCGCATGGCGGGTGTGGGGTGGCTGACGGTATCACTTCTGAGGTCGATATAATCCATAGGGGTAACTCACATGAAATCTGTTCGAATATGCGGACGATGGTAGTTCGGGGATTGGGAATACGCAACTCTGAAGGCATGGGGATATGCTACGATTGGACAGAATTTTAGCAGTGTGAGCAGACAACTATGAGACTTGTTTTTGTAAGAACAGCGATTTTTTAAATGATACTACTATGGATTGCAATAAGCTCTATCTCGGTGCTTTCCGCTATATCCTGCCAGAGTTTGAAGACATTCTTTGCACAACCTCATTGTCTGTGGACGCATGATACTTCACTGCCAGTTTCGCCATTACTTGGAATCTCATGGTATACCGCGACAGATACATATGTTCAGTTTGACGTAAGCATATTGAAATCGGACGATGCCGCATTGACCGATACTGAGTCTCTACTGAACGAAACATATGAAATTACTATCAATGGGAAAGAAGCTAACATGTACCATGAGAGCCTTGTTTTCGAGGAGAACAGTGTTCTGGTGATGGGGATACGAGAATCGATACCTCAATGGTACGACTCTTTCTTTACCATGAAATCAAGTATTGATGTTACTCAATTTCAAGAAGGAATGAACATCGTCTCTGGACGCTATGAGTACACAGACGGTAACGCATATGGGTTCATGGTAGTATTCTGCCAACCGCACAGAAACATATCCTGCCCGCAAGATTCGGAAAGATACTATGACAGCCATCATCATTGAACACATCAGCAGGTCGTTTGCCGTAAAAGACAGGGGAGGATGAAAAAGGCGAGCATTGATTGCCCGCCCCTGATGTCAATCCTGTGGGTTGCCGTGTTTTGCTTTGTGTGCGGCGCGTTTTTTGTCTTTCGCGGCCTTGTCGCGTGGTTTGACCTTTGACTTGATCTGCTTCTTCAGTTTTGTAACGAATGCCTTCAGATCGGTGTCATCCGGTATATAACCGTTGGCACGATAGGCGACTTCATAGATGCGAACGTACAGGTCATTATAGGTTTGCTTGTTGAGTTCGGTGTCTGGCATTTTGTATACTTCGTGCGCTTTGGGTAGCCCGCCTGCTGGAATATCGCTGATGAGCGCGGCATCGGCGTCTCGCTGTTCATAGTCATCGCCCATCTCGTCCATAGCCGCCTGCACAAAAGCACGCCCATCAAACAGGCCATCACCATTGAGGTAATTTTCCTCGCCGCCCAGTTTGCCACTTTTTACAACAAGCCCCTTCTTAAGGTTAAGCTGAATCTCAAACGGGATGCCCCTGAACTTCTGGGTATTGATGGCCTTGCTTTTCAGGATTTTGCGTGCCTCCGCAGAGAGATCCATCAACAACACCAGTTTGGCATCACGGTATCCCGTACCCTGATTGTCATCGAATGATGTTTCTGATTTGATGATGTCGATCACGATATACTTGTAAACCTGCTTGACGCCTTTGACCATTTCCATGTAACCGGTCTGAAGATCGTCAAATTCCTCATAGTAGATCGTCCCACGCACAATATCCTTGATGTCTACACCGAGGTCATCCAGTTCAACCGGGGCTGCGTTCGGGTCATATTTATCCTGTTTATCCTTGCCGAGATGCTTACGGGTCATCTTGGAGAAGATGCCCTTCATGTTCTTCAGCGGGCCCATTTCGGCATGGCCGCCAGTGTCGCTGGCAAGGTTGTTCAGCAGTTTACCTGCTCTATCCTGCATGGTTGCCGAGGCCGCCGTGATAACATCCATTTTGTCGGCAGCGGCCTTACGAATGTTCTGGCTGCCTTTGTCTTTGCCGCCACTCTGCGCGACGAACTTCCGCTTCTGATAGATGCCTTCGAACTTTGTACGCACCTTTTTGTTGAGCTTATGCCCATCGCTTTTTAAAAGCGCACCCAGCTCACTAACATCCATCTTGTTGGCATTCTTTTCCAGAAATCCCTTGAGTTCTGCGGCATTCATGCCCTGGTCGTTGTTATCGGCATCTGCATTGGCGTCATTGTTATTAGCGTTGGCATCCGCATTATCGTCATCGTCTTCACGCTGGATAATCCGCTGAAGTGCATGGTTGCCGATTGTGCGTTGCAATTGCTCTGCTAGTTGTGGGGTGAGTGCATCGTAAGACGGCGAAGCCAGAAACTGCGTCATTCTGTCGCCATGTAAGTCCCCGGCGCTACGCTGCTGGTGATTGCTGGTGTGTGCCTTTTTTGCGTCTTTTTTTGTGCTGCGTGAAGTTCGTGCTGCTCTATCGGGCAAGAGACTCTCCTTGTCATCTTAACTTTCGGACAAAAATTCTCCTGTAGCCCCTACCCTCACAAAAAGTATAAGCTGATTCGCCAGAATTCGAATAGATGTATACACTTGTTTACAATTGGTAATATTGATAACAGGTTTACTGACCTCAGCAGCCAGCACGTATCGGTCACCATACTCCGATGGCCACAGAGAAGAACATCGTAATCTATGACCATGATACCCGTTGAACACATCAGCAAGGCGTTTGCCGCAAATGCCGATGGCACCGGCGAACGCATACCCCTCCTGCAAGGCATCACAGTCAGGGACGGCTGCGGCGTGGGCCGTATGTGAGAAGTTGCAATCGTCAGGTTTGAGCGGCTGGACAATGGTGACAACTGCGGAACCATGCTGGATGTGTACCTGTGCGATCCGCGAGACGGGCATCAGACGGGTAGTGGTGGGCACATGCACCCCGGATGTGGGCGCGGTGAGTACGCGCTACAAACTGCTCACGGATGAGATTGCGGTGTGGGGCGCTCCGCCGGAGCTGGTGAGGGGTGTGCTGGAGGCGGAGTGTCTGGCGCTGCGGAAGAAATAAAAATCGCCGCCAGTAAATTTACTATGCGGCGATATATTATGCGATGGAGACGCCCGGAGTTGAACCGGGGTGTCAGAAATTAGATACCCCACGTCTACAGGTTTAGTCTGTCATTTAGGTTTCGCTGCCGGTAGCCTGGACAGACATAGTACGCCGACAACTAACCGATAGTCACTTGGCACGCCTTATCGGTGTCTGGCGTGCTGCACCCTGTCGTCGAGTGTCGCCCGTGTTCCGTGGACAGGTACAGTTCCGACGGACGGCTAGCCGTCTATGTGGCTAGCGACTCTGATCAGCTTATGCAGCCAGAGCGTAGTTTGGTGTGTTTGCACCTAAAGTTTGGTGTCTTTGATGACGCAGTGAGACGCTGCGACCTGCAATGCGGCCTCACCCTCCCTGATCGAAGCCATTTCGTCCCCATGTTAAACTGCCAGCAAGAAGCATACCACATCCCCGGCCACTTTCCAGTGTGAACCGTCACGGCCCTGTAAGAACCGCGTAAAAATCAGCGATTCCGCACGGTGTCAATCAGCGCCGGGACGATCTCGTACACGTCACCGACCGCGCCATAGTGCGCCACCCGGAAAATCGGCGCGTCCGGGTCTTTGTTCACGGCGAAGATCACACGCGC
>JBCCQC010000251.1:0-6634 GCA_039024535.1 Chloroflexota bacterium | reverse complement strand
GCAGCAGGAGCAACAGAAACATGAACAGGAGGCACGTCATGACCGTTGACACGTCATTCCCCATCGCTCGCATTGAGATTTCCGATGATGGACGAGAGATTCTCTCTACTTCGTTGGACAGCCGCTACCGTGTACATCGGGGGTTCTTTGGGCGCATCATCGCTCTTGGCCCAATTGCGATCCATTACGGCCCGGGCGGTTGCGTACGCGCTATCGGCACCGCCAGTGTAAATTATCGTTTCTGGGATGGGCGCATCGGTTCGGTCGGTCACGATGCGCGTGTGCAGATCATGGTGAGTGAGCGTCCACCCATTCGCTATGATGATGACCGCCGTTAGATGATCACGGATTTGAACACCCCGCTGGTGCAGTTCTCTCACCACCCCGCCGATGTATGGCGTCTGCGGGATGCGGTGGAGGGCACCAGCATCATGGGGGGTATCGGTAGTGGCAAGACCAGCGGCAGCGGGGCATTACTCGCCGCCGCTCTCTTGCGTGCAGGAGCGGGAGCGCTCTTCCTGTGCGCCAAACAGAGTGAGCCAGAGCGGTTGCGGGCGCTGGCCCGTGCCTGTGGCCGGGAACAGGATATTATTTCCTTTTCACCGCGTCTGGATGCGCTGCACCAGCAGCACTGGTGCTTCAACTTCCTCGATTATGAGCTGACTCGTCCCGGTTTCGGGGCCGGATTAGCAGAAAATATGGTCGAGCTGCTGAATCTGGTGAAGCACATCATCGAAGGCAAGCAGGAGCTGGCAACGGGTGACCCGTACTGGAACCGGGCCGTCGGGGAATTGACCCGCAATGCCGTATCACTGCTGCTGCTGAGTCAGCAGAAACTGTCCATCGCCAGCCTGTATCGGCTGATGATGGAAGCCCCGAAAGGCGATCAGGCCGAAGATGTGCTCTGGCAGCGGCAATCCTATTGCTGGCACTGTCTGGAAGCCGCAAAACAGCATCTCACCACCCCGCGTGATCTGCACAACTATCAGGTGACCCGCGATTACTGGCTGAAGCATTTTGCATCGCTGGCTGACCGCACCCGCAGCAGTATTCTCTCCAGCTTCACCACAATTGCCGATGTGCTGCTGCATGATGATATGCACCAGCTTTTTGGCACTGAGACCAATCTGACCCCGGAGATGTGCTATGAGGATGGGCGCATTATTCTGCTGGATATGCCCGTCCGGGAATATGGCCGCGCCGGGGTGATCGCACAGCGGCTGTTCAAGACGCTGTGGCAGCGGGCCATGCTGCGCCGTCCGGTGGCCGAGCATCCGCGTCCGGTGATGCTCTATGTTGATGAAGCCCAGAATTTTATCGATGAGCATGATGTGGTGTTTCAGGCAGAGGCACGGGAATCGCGGGTCGCCACCCTCTATATGACCCAGAGTATCACCAATTATTACGCCGTGATGGGTGCTGGCGGGCGCGACGCAGTGCAGGCACTGCTGGGGCATTTCCAGACGAAGATTTTTCATGCCAATAGCGATGTGGCGACCAATGAATGGGCCGCCAGCCTGATCGGGATGCAGCAGACCACCCGCCGCTCATGGAGCGTATCCAGTAGCGGTGGCGGGAATTCTATAGGGGTGAGTCACAATGAGATGCAGGATTACCCGATGCAGCCTGCCGAGTTTGCATGGCTGGCAAAGGGCGGCCCGGTGAGTCACTGGAAGACGGAAGCCGTTATTTTGCAATCCGGTCGTGTCTGGCAGGGCAGCGGCACGGTCTGGCTGAAGAGTCGGATTCCGCAATGGCTTGACACAGACGATGGGCAGGCAGGCACCGCTATCACCTCTGCCGAATCCACAGCACTGGCTGACGTTGAGGCTGACGCCGAAGGGGAGCAGCCAGCAGCGATCAGCGGCGAGGAAATGATGAACTGGCTGGAATGGTTGTTCATTGTCTGGTTCCAGCGGCATCGGCTGGTTGATCTGGCAACCGGGGAGCGGTTGCAGCATGTCTGGCAGCAGGCTGAGGACACACAGCCAGCGCCAGCACAACAGGCCCATTCTGCCATGCTGGTATCGCAGGCCGGTCATCTATCCGTTGACTATCCGGCATTGCATGGCTCGTCTGAGGTCGAGGCTATGCTCCCGGCTGCGACGGACACCGACGTGAATAATGCTACGTCCGATGCAGCAGATGAAACACTATAGGCTACAGTGTTTCATCTGCTGTGCATGGAACAGGGCCGTTGACCCGTTATCTCACACAATCGGATGGTTTTGCTGGATCGTGTGAAACAGAAGTGATAGGAACTGTTGCATATGAGTGTGTTATTCGACCCGCAGGGCAACCGCAAATATCTGACGAAGGCTGAGCGCCGCACCTTTCTGGAGGCGGCAAAGCTGGAGGAACGGGAGCAGCGCACCTTCTGCGAGATGCTGCATTATGGCGGTGCCCGCATCTCGGAGGTGCTGGCCCTTGCCCCGCAGCGGGTTGATCTGGAGGGGCAATGCGTGACCTTCGAGAGTTTGAAAAAACGTCGCAGCGGTGTGTTTCGTAACGTGCCCCTCCCGGCAGATTTTATTGAGCGGCTGGATTTAGTGCATGGCATACGGGAGCAGCAGCGCCAGCAAAAGTTTCAGCCCCGGCTGTGGCGCTTCAGCCGCACGACGGGCTGGCGGATTGTGAAGCGGGTGATGGCCCGCTCCGGGGTAGCGGTGGAGCAGGCCGCGACTGCGAAAGGCTTGCGGCATGGCTATGGCGTGGCGGCCATCACACAGGATGTGCCGTTGAATATGGTGCAGAAATGGCTGGGCCACGCCTCCATCACCACCACCGCCATCTATGCGGATGCGGTGGGCGAGGAAGAACGCCAGATTGCCGCCCGCATGTGGGATAGCGAGTAAATGACCGTTTCTGATGAAAGTGATTGCGTGATGACGGTACCGAAGCGTCCTATTGAATACCATCCCCCTGCCGATGAGCGGCTGGAGGCACTGGTGCAACAGGCCAGTGAGCGGTTGGCCGAGCGATATGCTGACGACTCGTACCGTCATCCCGATGTGGTCTTTGGATTCTCCGCCTTTTTGAAATTGCTGGCGAAGCTGAAGGCGCAGCAACTGAATATGACCCGTGACCACTTTGACATAAATTAAATTGGCGAGTATCCTTAACAGAAATTAACGAGCGCCGCTGTGCGGGAACACAGTGACGCTCTGGTCATTGCACTAATCTACCTAGCGCACGACCTGCGACAGACTTTAGCATGTCGCCGGGTATTGCGCCATCGGCACATAAAGAAAGGATAAAGTCTGTTATGGCCCGCAAAGGTGGTAAACGCCTCCTCGTACCTTCCATTGCTCTCTGTTATATCCGCCAGTCCTTCACCCGTGATGAATCCGATACCAACAGCCCCGAACGGCAACGCGCCAATATTCAATTGGTCTGTGAACGCGAAGGCTGGACGCCGGAATGGTATGTGGACGCGGAAGGGCATAAATCCGGTCGCAATGAAACCAACCGACCCGCATGGTTGCAACTGAAAGAACGGCTTCACGACGCTGATGTGGTGGCGCTGGTCGCCAACGATATGTCGCGGATTCACCGCAAGGCGTGGCGCGTCGGGCGGCTAGTTGATGAAATTCTGACGCCGAATGATATTCGGCTGGTGCTGGCAGCACCAGGCCGGGAGATTGACACGTCCGTGCCCATGGGACGGTTACTGCTCATGATGATTGCCATGCAGGATGAGAGTTATGCCAACGACATCGCACAACGGGCTAAGGACAGTATTGCTTACCGCAAACGGCAGGGCAAAAGTGTCGGGATTCCGCCTTTTGGCACTATCCGGGATGCGGATGGCTTTTTAATACCAATGACAGACGGTGCGTGGTTGTTACCGAATGGCCGGTTTGTCGCGGGGCTTGCGGATGATGCGCCACCGGAGGCAGGTGCGATCTGGCGCGGCTATTATGACTGTGCCCGACGGATTCTGGAACTCTATGCGGAAAACAGCATGGGACGGAACAAAATTGCCTACCGGTTGAATGAAGAAGGCTGGGCCTTCAGGAATCGTCATAACCAGCCGCGCCCGATGAATGCGGATGATGTTCGCCGGGTGACGTCGAACTGGCGCGAATATGCCGGTCTGGTGGGCTATGGACGCAGCAAAGACCAGAATGCCAGCGTCATTGAGAATCCGGTTGAGGCGCTGGAGGAGGATACTGGTCGTGCCGTCTTCGATATGACGCTGTTACATCAGGTGGCGCAGGTGCAGGAGCATCGCAGCCGTGTGACTCGTCCACGGGGTTCGATTCAGGCTGCACATCCCTACGCACTGGCGCGATTGCTTTATTGTGCGCATTGCGAGACCCGCGCGATTGAACAGGAGAATCCGCAGTTGCGCTCCCGGTTGAGTGGGCATAACCGCTACGGAACGCTGCGCTATCGTCATGCAGGTGGTGTAAGTTGCGGCTGCAAAGCCCGTTCGGTATTGATTGAACGGGTGGAAGGGGAGTTTCGACGGCTGGTTGACCAGCTAACCCTGAGTCCTGAAGCCTATGAACAGCTTGTAGAACTGGCGATTCAGTCCGAGCATCACGATGCTGAGACCGATGAGCAGGTCTCGCTGGATGAGCAGCGGAATGCGGCGATTGCGAAATGCCGTCGCCGTATGGAGGCAGCACGGCAGGTCTACATGGATGGGGACATCTCCCGTGATGAGTATCTGAGCATTAAAGAGCGCAATGAGCGTGAGATCATCCATTGGCAGAATCGCAGTAGCGATACGCAGCGCATGGCGATTGAGCTTCAGATGTGCATGAATGTCTTCAACCAGATGATTGAGGTCTGGGATAGCAGTAGTGACGAAGACCGCCAGAATATGGCGCATATGCTGTTTGAGCATGTGATCTATGATCTGGACGCACAGCACATTGTGGGGTTTCGGTTGAAAGTCTGGGCGGAACGTTATCTGGTGCTGAGAAGTTGTCTTTTTGATGATGATAGCAGCGGTGATGGAACACCACCAGCAGGAGAAAATGAAGAACGGTGCTTCCTCAAGGATAGCACCGTTTCATGCCCCCAACGGGCATCCACACCGTACGTCTCTCAGCCTAGAAAACCTAACTTACGCCGCGCAGAAACTTCTCCAGCGGCTGTACCAGAACCATCCTCCTAAACTCCAAAAATCGAATAAGCATCGCGACCGACTGATCCGTCAGAAGTACCGTGAGGGTCAGGGTCTCAGCGACATTGCTCGCGAATTCAAGCTGTCTCCCCAGCGCGTTGAGCAAATCGTGAAGCAGCGAGGCACTACAGATGAATAACGTGAACCACCAGCCACGCGGCCCGTGCCGTGCATGGCTGTTTTTGCTTTCAACCTTTTCAAATCCAAATCAAGGAGCTTCAACAGTGGCAAAGCGCAAAACAAGCAAGCAGCAAGACACAGCGGCAGCCAGCGGCATCACCACCGTTGGACTGGACATCGGCTATGGCGTGGTCAAGGTTGCGACCGACGACACCGCCCTTGGCTTCCCATCGGTCATGGGACATGCCCGTGAGATCAAGTTCCAGCAGGAAACCATCCAGCAGAAGTATCCTGGCGACCGCATCAGCGACGACGAGGGCGAGTGGTTCGTGGGCGATCTGGCACTGGCACAGCTCCCGCCCGGTGAGTTACTTCGGCTGCGTGGACGCACCGCCAACGAAAAAACGATGGGCAATGCCTTCCGTCTCCGGCTGGCGAAGGTGGCTATCGGCAAGCTGGTCAGAGGGATGTGGGGGCGCGATGTCGTCCACCTGCGCCTGAGTACGGGCTTGCCGGTGGATCACATGCGGGACGCGGACGAGCTGAAGGAATCACTACTAGGTCAGCACGTCATCACCACTGACTCGTGCGAGATCATCGCCAACATTACCGAGGTCCGGGTGATGCCCCAGCCTTACGGGAGCATCTACTCGCAGATGTTGACCCCGGACGGCGACATCAACGTGCATCACACCTACATGCGAACCGGGGTGTGTGATGTGGGCACGTACACGGTGGACATCGCGCTGGACGACGACGGCGAGTTTGTCGATGCCGAAAGCGGCAGCGTCGAGGGTGGCGTCTACACCGCCCAGGAGCGTATCGCCGCCATGCTGGAGCGCGACTATCGCGAAAAGATGCCCTACAAGATCATCGAGCAGGTTTTGAGAACAGGCATCTTCACCGCCAGCGGCAAGCCGGTTGACTACAGCCGTGAGGTGGAGGAAGCCCTCTCCCCTCTCCGCAGCGCGACGTTGAATCTCCTCAGTGAGAAGTGGCAGCGCGGCACGACCGTCGATGTCATCTACCTCAGTGGTGGCGGTGCCGAGCTGGTCTATGAGGAAGTCGCAGAGGCTTACCCGCAGACCAAACTTGTACCGAACGCGCAGATGGCAAACGCACGCGGCTATCTCTACTACGCCAACTTCGCCGCCCGCGAAGATTAGTTCAGAACGGGGGTTTTACCGGGTATACCAACCGAGCATACCGCGTAAAACCCCCATATAAGGAGGCACTATGCCGAGGAAGAAGAAAAGCAAACGAGGGTTCAAACTGATCGCCTTCAAAGCGTACTACGACACCGACCAGGATATTCTCGACTGGTGGGAAGGGATCGAAGAAGGCGAACGCAGCGACGCGATGCGCGACCTGATCCGG
>JBCCQC010000250.1:0-6669 GCA_039024535.1 Chloroflexota bacterium | reverse complement strand
TGTGGCTATAGTTGCACTTGGAACACGCTCTGGCAACTTTATTGGTAGGCGCCTGAATTCGGTATGAAAACCCGTTTATGAGCAGGCGACAAACAGACGTTAGGGATTTAGCGGAATGGTACAGCGTGGCTTGATACTGGAGATAACCCCACAGACAGCGCTTTGTGATTATCGTATTAAAGATCAACCGTTTGTTGAACGTGTGGGGCTGATCGTGTCAGATGAAACAGACCCGGTTGATTGCCGGGGGGTTATGCGGGGCCTTGCAGTGCCTGTTTGTGGCATTGCGTTCATCACAGATGTTCAGTTGCGTTACGTGCGCCGTATGAGCGTTGAAGTGTCACTATCTCTCGATCATGGTTGCCCCTGCCGGGTTTTCAATGATTCGGCACAGGCGCGTGTGTGGCTGGAGCAAAGGATGGCTCTGTAGTGTGTGGGACACACACAGCTCAGGCGTGGGCTGGAATGCCAATTTTTTAGAATTACAAAATTCAAATTTTAGACATGGCTAAAAAGTGGTATAGTTACCTTATCTTCGACAATCAGGATAAGGTAAGTTTGTATTATGCGTTCAACAATCTTCAGGGATACTCGTGCTTTCTACGCGATTA
Source organism: Chloroflexota bacterium (assembly GCA_039024535.1). Taxonomy (GTDB): domain Bacteria; phylum Chloroflexota; class Anaerolineae; order Aggregatilineales; family Phototrophicaceae; genus DAOTTY01. The sequence continues at coordinate 6,058 of JBCCQC010000250.1, read as the reverse complement.
TCTTCGGCCAGCTCGTTTCTACCGTGGGCAGCGGCATGACGCGCTTCGGGCTGGGCATCTGGGTATTTTCAGAAACCGGTGACACGTCTGCCTATACCACGCTGCTATTTTTTGCCGTGCTCCCGCTCGGGCTGGGGTCACTGGTCGCGGGGCCACTGGTCGATCGATTCAGCCGCAAACAGGTAATGCTCATCGCCAACACGGTTGCCAGCCTGAGTACGCTGGTGGTGGCTGTACTGTTTTTTGCAAACGTCCTTGAACTGTGGCACCTGTATGTTGCTCTGTTCATAAACGGCGTTGCGAATGCGTTCATCCTGCCAGCACTGGATAGCAGCATCGCGCTGATGGTTCCAAAAGATCAACTCGGGCGGGCGTCGGGGCTAACACAATTGGTGCAGGCACTGGAAATTGTGCTGGCCCCTGCTGCCGCTGGCTTCCTCGTCGGGATGGTCGGCCTGGGGGCGATTTTCATCGTGGACTTTGTTACTTTTGGTGCGAGCATTCTGGCACTGGCACTCTCTGCCATACCCAACCCACAGCGCAGCGAGGAGGGTATGAACCTGTGGGCAGAATTTGCGTTCGGTGTGCGCTACATCCGTGAACGCCCTGCATTTCTGTATCTGATGGGGTTCGTTACGCTGACGATGTTTTTGCTCCCCGGTATCGGTTACGCACTCGTCACGCCGCTTGTGCTGACGTTTTCTACAGAGCAAGCAGCCGGACTGGTGGTGTCTGGATTTGGTGTGGGGTCGTTTATCGGCGGCATTGCGCTAACAGCGTGGGGTGGCCCACAGCGCCGGATGAATGGAATGCTGGCTGCAATGGGGATTGCAGGCTTCGGGACTGTTCTGGTCGGGTTACGTGAGAGCGAACTGCTGATGGCGTTCGGGTTCGTGATCGTCGGCGCATGTTTCATCTTCATGGTGGGGTTGAATCGAGTCATCTGGCAGGTGAAGGCTGCCCCGGATGTACTGGGGCGAATATTTTCTTTGCGGGTCGCGCTGGGAGTAGGGGCACAATCGCTCGGGATATTGATTGCAGGGCCATTGGCCGAATATGTCTTCGAGCCACTTATGGCGCAGGACGGTGCCCTGAGTGGAACGATAGGAATGCTGGTGGGGGTTGGTGATGGGCGCGGCATGGCACTGATGTTTGTATTACTGGGGCTGGCCCTTGCCGCAGCTGCTGTGCTCTCTGCGACATCGCCTTCAGTCCGATTGCTGGAAGATCGTGTGCCGGATTACGTTGAGCCGAGACAGTCGCCTGCTGTGGTGTCCGGTTAGTTTTCAGCATTTCTTCGCTAAAAGCCTCACGGGGCGGATTCACGGAGTCCGCCCCCCTACCCGTCTCATGATCTGCAATATGAATAGTCCCGCGTGCGTTTTTTGTGGTAAGAAGGCATAGAGTGGTAAGAAGGCACAGACCATACAGTGTCTATCGCTTTAGATGTTGATTGGTTTACAGGCATTGCAGCACCACATCGGACGTGAATGCCTGCGATAGCGCGTGGCTCCATAGCCAGCCAGCCGAACAGTTCATGTGCGCCGATGACAGATTTTTAACACAGAAGAATTATATTAGAAAACTGTGGTTATCGCACAATTTAACCTGTGTTTACAAAAATTTTCCGGTATCATATGGGCATGAATGAATTCCGGCTAAAAGCCTGACAGACCAATACCTATGGAGACAAAAATGAACCCCACAACCCGCACCTACAGAACAACCGTTGATCTTGATGTCGCTGCCCGTGGCGAGATGATTGGTGTCCTCAACCAGCAGCTTGCAGACAGCCTCGACCTGTACAGCCAGACCAAGCAGGCACACTGGAACGTGAAAGGCATGAACTTTATTGCGCTGCACAAGCTGTTCGATGAAGTTGCCGGAGCCGTAGAAGACATCGTGGACACAATTGCAGAGCGTGTGACAGCCCTCGGTGCCGATGCACAGGGTACCGTGCGCATGGCTGCTGCAAACTCCACACTGCCAGAGTTCCCGACTGACCTTGACAGCGGGGAAGCGTTCGTTGAGGTAATGGTAGAGCGCGTCGGGGCATTTGCAAACAGCAACCGTGCCGCTGCCAATGCGGCCCTTGAAGCAGGCGACGAAATTACTGCCGATGTGTTTGTTGGCATCACCCGCGAAATGGACAAGTACCTGTACTTCCTCGAAGCACACATCCAGTAGCGGATCATCAACATTAACGCGACTTAAAGCAGGTATGACTGTCAGTTGTACCTGTTTTTTAATTCCCCTGAAGTACACACTACCTCCACCGCATCTTTACAGTTAATGCGATTTGTAGATTCTCCGTGTGGGATGTGGCACGCTGTCAGTCATGTTTTGCATGTTTAAGACAGAAGCGAATGACAACCTGCTCCAGACATTTACTGTTTTGTACCGGTGGCAACGTGTTCTCAAACGGGACGATGGGTTCTACCGAAAAATCTCGTCAGATCATTCATTCAGGCGGGTAATGTGATGGACTCCACTATAAGCAAGTTAACCTCACTACAGCGTGACTACCTGGCAGAAATTTATCACATCACCCGCATTGAAGCTGATGACCCGGATGGATTTGTTTCATCCGGTACGCTATCAGAGCGGATGCTGATTATTACGTCAACGATCAACCGCGTTTTAGACCGCCTGCGCGATGCGGATCTCATCCACCATAAACCATATGTGGGTGTGCAGTTAACGCCATCGGGTGAAAGAGAAGCCCGTCTGATTTTGCGAAAGCAGGCAATCGTCGAGGCGTTTCTTGTTAATACGATGGGGTTTCGCTGGCATGAAATCTGTGATGAGGCGAAAAAAATACGGCATGGGGTGAATGAAACGCTGGTAGATCGAATGTGGGAGATTGCGGGGTACCCTGAAAAAAGCCCGTTCGGAGAACCTATTACGGCTGATGACGCAGGCGAAGACGTGGACACGATACTAACTGACACAGAAATCGGCATCGACTACCAAATTGCACGGGTACTGACCCGGCAGCGTGATCGGCTGGAGTATCTCGCTGCACTGGATTTGACGCCGGGCCACACGTTAAAAGTGATGCATCAATCGCCCTTTGACGGCCCTATTCAGGTTCAGCTTGACCGTGAATATCGTATCATCGGTTATGAACTGGCTCGGGTGATTACCGTGTTCCCTCTTTAGTGGGGTGAGCGCAGGTAACATTGATGGCACACTGCTGGCTGAATCTAACTCACAGTGGAACGTTATGTTTACCCGGGTTACAGATAGAGTTACAGAGCATGTATCCTGTCGGGTACATTGTGGCAATATGGCATTTAACCGGGTGCGTAGACGCCATCAGAAAACCCGACTAACATCGTCCGCAACGTTTACTTGCAATGAGGAGAGTTAGATGCAAACTCGTACCCTATCTATATTACTTGTCATACTGCTTGTGCTGGTCGGCGTTGCACCGCTGGCAGCGCAGGATGCAGAACCGGGCGGTGAGCTGGTTGTGTACAGCACACGTTCTGAAGCACTGTTCAGCGCTGTGCTGGAGGCTTTCAATGCGGAGTTCCCGGATATTGAAGTTACCGTTGTGCGTGGTAGCAATGGTGAGATGGGCGCACGCCTGCTGGAAGAGCAGGACAACCCCCAGGCTGATGTTTTCGTCAACAGTGACACACTGACGATGGCAAGCCTGAACGAAGCGGGGATCTTCGAGCCGAACGACTCCGAACTGGTAATGGCTGTACCGGAGGAGTTCCGTGCTGACGATGGCAGTTACACAGCGCTCACGCTGCGCGGTCGCGTTATTATGTACAACACCGAGTTGATTGATGAGGAAGACCTGCCGACTTCCCTCGTAGACCTGGCTGACCCGCAATACGCGGGCATGATTGGCTCTGCTGACAGCACTAACGGCGCGATGCTCGGAACGGTTGTTGCGCTGAACCGCCTGATTGGTGAGGAAGCCACCACAGAATGGATTGAAGGGCTGATCGCCAATGAGACCGTTTTCTCCGGTAGCCACACGGACATTCGCCGTGCAGTTGGCGCGGGTGAGGTGACGCTCGGGCTGGTGAACCACTACTACTACTTCCAGTCTCTGGCAGAAGAGGCTCCGGTTGGTATCGTCTGGCCTGACCAAGGCGAGGATGACATCGGTCTGATCGTCAACAGCACCAGCATCGGCATCATCAACGGCACCGAGAACCGTGAACTGGCGGAAATCTTCGTGGACTTTATGCTCTCTGAAGCGGGCCAGGATGTGTATGCTAATGGTAACTTCGAGTGGCCGATCTTCGGTGAGGATATTGAACTGGCAGAGGGCGTCCCCAGCCCGGATGAGTTCATGCTTGCCGACATCGAACTCAAGACACTGGTTGATGACCTTGAGATGAGCCAGGAGCAGGCACTGGACGCTGGCCTGCCTTAACGAGCATTCGCCGGGGGGCAACCGCATGGTTGCTCCCCATCATATCGAATAGGTGAGTGATGTTCCGAAAATACCCGTACATGCTGATGGGCGTTGCTGTGGCTGTCAGCGTGATGTCTGCCATTCCCCTCATTTACATCATCATCCGCGCAACCGAAGCCGATGTTACGCTGCTTACCCGGCTGTGGAACAGACAGATTCCAACGCTTCTGGTAAACACCGTCTGGTTGATGGCGACAACCATTACCTTTGCCGTTCTGCTGGGTGTTACACTGGCATGGCTGGTCGAACGTACCGACCTCCCCGGACGCAAGCACTGGCGCTGGCTGCTGGCGCTGCCGTTGGCGCTGCCCGGTTATGTGGGGGCTATCTGCCTGCTGGTGTTGCTACGTCGTGGGGGCCTGGTAGACCAGGCAGCGATGGCATGGGCGGGCTTTGAATTTGCGGCCTTCCCGCTACCTGATGTGACTTCATTGGGTGGGGCAACAACAGTGATTGGACTGGTCAATTTCCCCTATGTTTATCTGACCGTTGGCGCAGTGCTGCGTACAGGTGACCAATCGCTTGAGGATGCTGCGCGTATGTCCGGTCGTGGGCCGTGGCAGAGCTTCTTCCGCATCACGCTCCCGCTGCTGCTACCGGCGATAGCTGCCGGTGCCCTGCTGGTAGGGATGTATGTTTTATCAGACTTTGGAACCGTGGCGCTGCTGCGTTATCAGACTTTTACGACAGCTATCTACCAGCAAATTGCAGGACGTGTTGACCGGACGGCAGCCGCCCTCCTGAGCATTGTTCTGATTACGATAAACCTGCCCCTGCTGGGCGTCACGGCATGGATTAACCAGCGTCAGAGTCGTTTTTACCGTGGGAGCCGCTGGTACCCACATCGCCCGATCTCTCTGGGGCGCTGGCGTCCGCTGGCGCTGGTATTTGTCTGTGGCATTTTCACCCTGTCGCTGGTGATTCCCCTGCTCATTCTGGCAGGTTATACACTTCAGGGGATTGTGCGGCCCACGGAAATGGATCGATTGTGGGGCTATGCGGGTGAGCGTATATGGTCACACGGCTGGGATAGCATTCGCCTGGCGGTTATTGGTGCGACCATTGCAACTCTACTGTCATTCGGGCCTAATTATCTTGCGACACGTCATCCCAGCCGACCGGTGTTGTTTATGATGGGGATGAGCAAGACCGCGTTCGCATTACCCGGTATCATAGTGGGTCTGGGGATGTCGTTTTTCTTCTTGCAGGTTGTTCCTGTTCTGTATGCAACCGTTATAGCGTTGATGCTGGGGATGGCTTTTCGGCTGCTGCCACAGGCGATCACCACCGGAGAAGCTGCCTTCCAGCATGTGCCACCCTCACTGGAACAGGCTGCACGTACACTGGGGCATCGTCCGTTATCGGTCTTCTGGCGGGTGACTTTTCCGGCATCACTTCCGGGGATCAGCGCAAGCTGGGCACTCATTTTTATCACCGCGATGAAAGAACTACCCCTCCTGATTATGCTGCGACCACCCGGCTTTGATACACTCCCCATTCGCATCTGGGAGGCAGCAAACGACTCAGTGTACACACAGGCCTCTCCCCCGGCGCTTTTGCTGGTCATTGCTACCCTTATTCCTGTTGCGTTGCTCTACTCCAATCGAAGGATGGGAC
>JBCCQC010000249.1:0-6688 GCA_039024535.1 Chloroflexota bacterium | reverse complement strand
GCGTTCTTCAATAGTGGTAACGTCGGCATGACCATTGATGGCCCGTGGTACTGGGCGTCGATGGGTTCCGCCGCACCGGAAATGCAGGAAAATGTTGAAATCCACTTCCTGCCGACCGATACCGGTCGCCCGACGGGTGGCCCGAACAACCTCATCGGCATCGCAGCAGAATCACCACACTACGACATCGCCTGTGAGTACATCAAGTCCCTTGCCACCACAGAAAACGGCCAGATATGGACGAGCAACAGCGGCACCATCAACCCGATTGAAGGCTCCGTGACAGATGAGTTCATTGAGGAGAACCCGTGGTTCCTCACCTTCGCAGAGGACGCGCCAAACTTCGTACCGGTCGCTGCACCGGGCCTGGAAATCTACCACGGCGACATGGTGCGCATCATCAACAACAAATTGGTTGAGGTGATGTACGACGACAAGCCAGTCGAAGAGGCGATGGCTGAGCTACAGGAAGAAGTCGAAGAGTTCCTCGCAGATCAGTAAACCGCATGGGCGGTTGCACAACGGGCAGGTGATTGTTTCACCTGCCCACTTTTGCCGTCAACCACGTTGAACGGATACATTCAATGGCACAAACAAATCTTATTCCTGAGGCGGAAAACCGTCGGTCGTTTGCATTCAACGAACGGACAATTCCGTATTTGTTACTCGTACCCGCTAGCCTGCTCATCGTCACGGTCATCCTGTACCCACTCGGGTACAGTTTCTACATCAGCCTGACGGACGCGAACCTGTTGCGCTTCAGCCAGTTACAGTTCATAGGCTTTGAAAACTACACACGCCTGTTCGGGCGGGAACGGTTCTGGATTTCCGTACTGCGCACACTGACCTACACCGCCGGAACTGTGGTACTGAGCTACACTATAGGTCTGATGGTCGCGCTCATCCTCAACCAGAAATTTCCAATGCGCGGTCTGGCACGCACGCTGCTTATCATCCCGTGGGCCACACCCTGGCTGGTCGTTACGCTGATCTGGTTTGTAATGTACAATCCACAAATTGGCCCCGTCAACGAGCTACTCAAGCTGTTCGGGGTAATCGACGTGGGGCAGGCGTGGCTGTACACCCGTGAAACGGCTATGACCAGCATCATAGTAACAACAAGCTGGCGGCTATTCCCGGCGGTCACACTCATTCTGCTGGCAGGCTTACAGAGCATCCCCACAGAACAGTACGAGGCCGCCGAGGTCGATGGGGCAAATGCATGGCAGCGTTTCCGCTTTATCACACTGCCCAGCATTCGAACCGTCAGCTTCACGATGATTACCCTGTTGACGATCTGGTCATCCAAATTATTTACCATCGCATGGACGCTCACCCAGGGCGGCCCCGGCGACGCTACCCAGGTACTGTCCGTTTACACCTATCAGGAAGCATTCACCTCGAACCGGCTGGGCCGTGGGTCATCCATTGCGATGATGTCTTTTGTGCTTAGCCTCGCGCTGGTGGTGGTCTACTTCATCATTTTACGCCAGAGTGAAGATCGGGAGGCCCAATGACCCTCGCAAGAGAAAACACTGTCACCACTGTTAAACAGGAAACGCACGCGGTCGCCCGGCGCAACCGTATGATCCAGGGGTTTGGCTTTTTCGTGCTGGTGGTCACGACCATTATCGCAGTGGTATACCCCTTCTACTGGATGCTGATGGCATCCTTTACACCCGAAGGCTACAGCCTGGCTAACGCCCCGGTGTTCCTGCCGGGCGAGTTTACCCTCGATGCATACCGCTCAATCTTTGCAGAGCGCCCGGTTTTCCAGTGGATGGGGAACACAATTATCGTTACCGTGGGGGCAACGTTGATTGTCCTGCCCATCAGCCTCTTAACCTCTTACAGCCTCAACCGTTTCCGCTTTCGGGGTCGGGTGCCGTTCATCTTCCTCGTGTTGCTGTGCCAGCTACTTCCCGCCTCAGCGTTGATCGTGCCAATGTTTCTCATTTTCCGCGATTTTGGCCTGCTGAACACCCGCCTCGGCATTACGCTGGCCTACACAACATTTATGCTACCCATGTCAATATGGGTATTATGGGGCTACATGCAGTCCATCCCGCTGGACTTTGAAGAGGCCGCCCGTGTGGACGGATGCAATGGCCTGCAGGCGTTCCTCAAGGTAACGCTGCCGCTGGCTACGCCCGGCCTTGCAGCAACCGCCCTCTTCATCTTTCTGGAGGGGTGGAATCACTATCTGCTGGCATTCGTACTCGCAGGCGATACCGAGCAGTGGGTCATCTCGCTCGGGCTGTACTCCTACATCGGGCAATACAACATCCAGATTGAGCAGATGATGGCAACCTCGGTCGTAGCCGCGCTGCCGGCACTGGTCGTGTTTGCGATTTTGCAGCGTTACCTGCGCGGTGGGCTGTCGCTCGGTGGGTTAAAGGGTTAATCGTCCCATGAAAGTTCTTATCACTGGAGCGAGTGGCCGCATCGGTGGGATGCTGGCCGCGCACCTGCACCATGAAGGCCACCATGTGCGCGGGCTGGACATAGTCCCTCCACCAACCCCGGATATACTCGATGATGTTGTGGTGGGTGGCCTGCTCAATCTCGACACACTGAACAGCGCACTGGATGATGTGGATGCAATCGTACACTTAGCAGCCGTGATGTCGTGGCATCCACACGAAAACCAGCGCCTTTTCGAGGTCAATGTTACCGGCATATACCAGTTGCTATCAGCCGCTCGCTCACGTGGTATCTCACGATTTGTATTTGCCAGTTCTGGCGAGGTATACCCGGAACTGAATCCGCAGGCACACCCCATCACAGAAGCACACCCCACAATGCCAAACAGCCCCTATGGGATGACCAAACGATTGGGCGAGGAGATGGTGCGCACGATGTGTACGCAGGCAGGCCTGCCCTATACCGTACTACGGTTCGCGCACACGCAAATCGCAGACGAACTGTTTAACCCGAACAGTTTCTTCTCCGGGCCGCGCTTTTACGTCAACGCAAAAATTCGCCAGTTTGAGAGCCTCCCACAGTCACCAGCCGTGACCGAGACACTCGAACGGCTGCGTGCAGTCGCAACCGAAGCCGAACAGCACTACATCAGTCGGTCAGAAGACGGAACGCCCTTTCGCATGGGGATGTGCGATGCACGCGATATGTGTCACGGCATTGCACTCGCCCTCACGGAAGACGCTGCGGTAAATGAGACGTTTAACATCGGGCCACTAGCCAGTTTCAACTTCGACAGGGCAGTAGAGCATCTCGCATCCCACACCGGGCTACCTGTAGTAAACGTCAGGCTCACCACCACCCACTACAACTACGATACATCAGTAGAAAAAGCCGTCAGGATGTTAGGCTACAGACCACAATATGACATCTTCCGCATGATTGATGATGCGGCCAGCCGGGTTGGGACGGGTGTAACAGACAGATGAACGACCATCGCCACGACCTGCTCACCTTCGGAGAAACGATGCTGCGGCTTGTACCCCCGGACAATCTGCGTCTGGGCCAGGCACAGTCCCTTGAACTGAGCTTCGGCGGGGCGGAGTCCAACGTGGCAGCGAACCTCGCCCGGCTTGGACGGCGCACAAGCTGGTGGTCTCGTTTACCGAACAACCCGCTCGGGCACCAGCTAACCGCCAGTCTACGAGCGCATGGCGTCTCAACAGACACCGTAATCTATGTTGAGGGTGAGCGGCTGGGCGTATACTTCATCGAATACGGCAATGCGCCGCGTACTATTCAGGTAATCTACGACCGCGAGAACTCCGCCGCCAGCAAAATGACACCATCTAACATTTCCGATGACTGGCTCAAAAGCGGGCGCTGGCTTCACCTGACCGGGATTACCCCCGCGCTCAGTGACACCTGCGCAGCAACAGTTCACAGTGCTATGGAGCGTGCAGGGTCGTTTGGGATCACAGTTTCGTTCGACGTGAATCATCGGTCGCTGCTATGGCCGCCGGAGAATGCAGCGCGGGCACTTGCCCCGCTGTGTGAACTGGCTGATCTGGTTTTCGTCGCCCGGCGTGATGCTGCCACGCTATTTGGCGCACAGGGTAACACCGCATCAGAGGTAGCCATGCACCTGCAATCTGTGTGGGGCGGGACTGTGGTACTCAGCGACGGCCAGGACAACTGTGCCGCCTGTGATGGAAAACACGTTACCTCAGCCCCATCGCGTGATGTACAGATCATAGATCGCATCGGGGCCGGCGATGCCTTCGCCAGCGGTGTGATCGACCGCCTGTTAGACAATGCGTCACTTGAGGACGCGCTTCAGTTCGGTACCGCACTCGCCGCCATCAAGCTGTCAGTTCCGGGGGACATTGCCTTCACCAATCGGGCCGAAGTAGAGCGTCTGGTGCGGTCTCAGCCAACCGCTGTCGTACGCTAGCGAAAAAGACGTATGTGAGTAGAACGTGCATCGGGTTGAAGCGGCTGGCTGGATCGCTATTGTGAGGGGCAACCATTCTGCACATAGCCTCACACTGGCAGAAGGGCTGTATCATTGGCAATTCTGAGTAATTGAGATTGCGACCAGATCGCTACGTACAGCGCAGGCTGTTCGCAAAGCCACAGCAAAGTTGATAACCACATTGCACGAGGCACGTTCAGCATGACGACAAATTTCGAAGTACTATCCGATCTTCGCTGCACCCTTGGGGAGTGCCCGCGATGGCACGAAACCAGTCGTACCCTGTATTGGCTCGACATCAACACACAAACACTCTATCAATTTGAATCCATCACGTCCAGCATCCATATCTTCCAACTGCCGGAACCCATATCGGCGTTTGCATTTCACCAGTCCGGCAGCATGATACTGACCGCGCGAGATAGAATTCTGATCGCAAACCCCGACCTGACCGAGTTTGAGATGCTTGCCGCTGTCAACTTACCCGCAGATGCACGATTCAACGACGCAGCAGTTGACCCGGTCGGACGACTGTGGGCTGGCACGCTCAACAGCGAATTCCGCCCGGAAAACCATCTGTACTGCGTTGATCTCGACAGTACAGTTCAACCGAGGGACAGAGGCATACGCACTGCAAACGGCATTGGATGGAGTCCGGGTGGTGAGACGATGTACTTTGCAGACACTCGCGCCCTCGTCATTTATGCCTATGATTTTGATACAGAGACAGGTGCGCTCACCAACCGTCGTGCCTTCGCAAGTTTCGACGGCGAAAGCGGGACACCCGACGGCCTCACCGTGGACGCAGACGGTGCCGTGTGGTGTGCATTATGGGACGGATGGCGGGTAGAACGCTACCTGCCGGATGGGACACACGACCTGCAGGTCAGCCTGCCGATAGCACGCCCGACTGCCTGTGCATTTGGTGGCGACGACCTGCAAACACTATACGTCACCAGCGCAACATATGGTCTATCCGATGACCAGTTGGCTGAGCAACCGCTTGCCGGGGCGACCTTCGCAGTGCCCCTCAAGATAACAGGACTCGGTGCAAACCTGTCTCAACACCTCCGGCCATGTGATGACGAACCCGGCATAGATGACTGAGGCGGCATTCGGCAAAATCCCATCGCATAACTGAGGATTTCAGCTCACGCATAGCGGCGGGGAGCATATTTGCAAGTCATCCATAACTGTCCAAAAATTCAGGGATTGCCATCTCACAGTTACTTCAACCCACTGTGCATAAAGCTCCAAATAAATTACCGCTGGAAAATTTGAGATAACATTTGCTTCTGTAAAATAATGTGGCATGATGTGAATATGCCTGACACGCAACACATCACCAATTCTGTACCAAATGATTTCTGGCAGTCACAACTCTCGCAAACGATGTTTAACAGCATCAATGTGTGGGTCAATGTGTGTGATGCAGATCTGAATATTCTGGTCTGGAACCCAACTGCGGAGCGAATCTCCGGGTATTCCGCTCAGGAAGTCGTCGGCAATGCGCACTGCTGGGAGTGGCTGTACCCTGACGAACCCAGCCGCATTGAGGTTCAGGAATTATCAACGGATTTGCTGGTGCATGACTCCGCACTGAGCAACATCACTACACAAATCCTGTGCAAAGACGGCACACACAAGTTTATTGCATGGTATTCCAGGCCATTACAAAACCTCGACTCAGACATCCGGGGGTTTGTCACATTTGGCTATGATGTCACAGAACAAAAGCGATCCGAAGATGCCCTCCAGAAAGCACACAACGAACTACAAATCCTCTATAAAATTGCCTCAATCACCAGCAGTTACACCAACCTGGACGACATTTTCCAGAAATGCCTGTCGCACATCGTGACCATCACATCTGGCGCACAGGTTGGCATTTACACGATCAACGCACAAACCCACACGCTAACACTCATCCCGGTACCAGACGAACAACATACCCTGCCACGGGCAATTCACAGTGATGAATTTGCATCATACTCAGGCGAATTGCAAAAAGTAGCAGGTAGCAACGGCGCATCCTATATTTTGATCCCTATGCTGGCAAAGGGAAACTTGCAGGGTGCAATTGGCATTGCAACTGCTACCGATGAACACATCCCACAAAATCAACTGACATTGCTGCGGTCGATTGCGGGTCAAATTGCAATTGCGATTGACAACGCCAATCTGTACCAACGGTCGAAGAAGCTGGCGATTTCGGAGGAGCGGCGGCGGCTGGCGCGGGACCTGCACGATTCTGTGAGCCAATCGTTATATAGCCTCACCCTATTTGCCGAG
>JBCCQC010000248.1:0-6694 GCA_039024535.1 Chloroflexota bacterium | reverse complement strand
ATCCCAGCGTGCCTCGTCACGAAGTTCGTCGAGAATCCACTGTGCTACTGCATCCTGCTTTTCTATCGGGAGCCTGTTGAGTTCAGAAATTGCCTGTTTAAGTAGCTCACTCATTATGCTTTTCACTCACCTCAACACATGCAGTTAGACAGATTGAATTGTATCACAATCAGAAGAATAATCTGATGACTGACTGGTGGAAGTGGTCGTGGAAAAGGGGTGGGCGGTTATCGGGCAGGTGCAGGCACACAGTTAACCGGGTCTACTATGTTGCACGACCTGCCCGGAATGTGTCGTTATACCGTTGTTGCCTGTGGGTTGAGCTTGAGACCGTCGCGCTCGTTGATTCTGTCGTAAATTTCCTCGACGGTGTTGTTTTCGATTAGCTTACGCAGACGTGGCAGCCGCTTGATAGCCAGCCACAGCTTCGGGTGCATACAGTAGCGCGGCTCAAAGTAGTTGAAGAATTCCGGGCAACTGGTTTCGCCGCTTTCGTCAATGCGGCGTGAAAGCGCCAGAAAGATGCCGTTTACACTGCGCACGTTGCCATCACGCATTTTGTCGGCAAGATCGTGTTTGCTGATGCCAACGACACCGGCATCACGAATGCACTTTAACAGGTTGATCTGGGCGGGTGAGAGCGGTTTGCGGGTGAGAATCTGAACTAAATCGTTGACTTGCATAACATCCTTGAAAATTACGAGTATTCGTCTATTGTAACAAATAATTGACAGTTATACAAATTGTGTTAAAGAGCAGGCGCGAGTGAACCCCGCGCCTGCATTGTTTACACTGGCCCCGGTAGTGGGTTGCCCAGTGTGGGGCGGTTGGTATCGTCGTCGCGGCGGGATGTGCCCTGTTCCGGCGTCTGGCTGCCAGTGATCGGGGGTATCGAGGTATCGGGTAGTTCATGACCGTTCATAATGGCCTCGAATTCCGGGCGATCCAGCGTTTCCACATCCAGCAGTCGCATGGTCACGGCTTCCAGCTTATCGCGGTATTCGTGAATCAGGCGGCGTGCTTCGTTGTATGCCCAGTCCACGATTTTGCGGACTTCCTCGTCGATTTCTTCGGCGACGGCTTCACTGTAGTCGCGCTGCTCGGAGATTTCCCGGCCAAGGAAGACCATTTCGTCCTTCTGCCCGAACATCATCGGCCCCAGGCGTTCGCTCATGCCGTAACGCGCTACCATCGCACGGGCAATCTGTGTTACCCGCTGGATGTCGTTGGATGCGCCGGTTGTGATTTCATCGAATACAATTTCCTCGGCGGCACGCCCTGCCAGTGCAACAATAACCTGGTCACGCAGCCGAGAACGAGTGATGTAGGCGATTTCCTCATCTGGCAGGAACAGCGTTACGCCCCCGGCCATGCCACGCGGAATAATCGTGACTTTATTTACCGGGTCGGCGTGTTCCAGCACATGCCCCACGACCGCGTGCCCCGCTTCGTGATAGGCCGTAATTTCACGCTCTTTCTGTGATATGACGCGGCTTTTGCGTTCTGGCCCCAGAATCACACGCTCAATGGCTTCGCGCAGGTCGTTGTTGCCGATAGTTTTCTTGTTTTTGCGTGCGGCGAGGATCGCCCCTTCGTTCACCATGTTTTCGAGGTCTGCGCCGACAAAGCCCGGTGTTGCACGAGCCAGCGTTGCCAGGTCAACATCTGCGGCGAGTGGCTTGCCGCGTACATGCACGCCCAGAATTTCTTCACGGCCTTTTACGTCCGGGCGGTCAATGACCACGCGACGGTCAAAGCGACCGGGGCGCATCAATGCCGGGTCGAGGATGTCCGGGCGGTTGGTGGCGGCGATGATAATTACGTTGGTGTCGGTATCGAATCCATCCATTTCTACCAGAATCTGGTTGAGTGTCTGTTCGCGTTCGTCGTGGCTGCCACCCAGCCCCGCGCCGCGTTGCCGGCCTACTGCGTCAATCTCGTCAATGAAAATGATTGATGGGCTGTGGCGCTTGGCCTGGTCAAACAGATCTCGCACGCGGGAAGCACCCACACCGACGAACATCTCTACGAACTCTGAGCCAGAGATGCTGAAAAACGGTACCCCGGCTTCTCCCGCCACGGCCTTTGACAGCAGTGTTTTGCCTGTTCCCGGTGGGCCAACCATCAGCACACCGCGCGGGATCCGTGCGCCAAGCTGTACGAATTTCTCTGGCTCTTTGAGGAACTCGACGACTTCGGCCAGTTCGTGTTTGGCTTCTTCGCATCCGGCTACATCCTCAAACGTGACGCTGGGGCGGTCGCCATTGAACATGCGGGCGCGGCTCTTGCCAAATGACATGGCCTGGTTGTTGGCCCCCTGCGATTGCCGGAACATGAACAGAATCAGGCCACCGATAATCAAAATCGGAAGGATGGCAGTGACAAGCGCGAAGATGGTGCCGCCGATGTTGCGCGGGCGGCGTACGGTGATGTCTACAGCCTCTGTTTGTGCTCGTGGCACGTTGTAATCTTCCTGAAGCTGGTTCAGGAGCGTTGCACTGCCTTCTTTGACAGAACTGAGGCGGGTGCCGTTGCGCGTGGTGATAATAAGCTGATCCCCGATGACTTCGATTCTGGCGACTTCACCCCCGGCCACCAGTGACGCCACTTCGCTGAAGCCGATCTGCTGCGTGTTGCCGCTGGCCCCGCTGGAAACAGCAAACACAAACAGCACGACTACAGCAACAGTTATCAGCAAAACGATATTTCTTGTTCGCGGGTTGCTCACACGAACCTCCCCGAAATTTCATCAATTCTGTACGTGACTGTACTTATTACCATGCATTATACAGGTGGGACGGGGGATGTTCTACCAGTGAATGCGTTCTTTTCGAATCCAGGGTTTGCGGTAGAATAGTGCTGCTTAAAGAAACATAAGAAACGGATTCGGATGACTTCCGTACAACAGTTAAACGAACGTATCCAGCGCGAGGCCCGCTTTGTACAGGGCTTGATGACTGAAGTCCGCCGGGTGATGGTGGGGCAGGAGCGCATGATTAACCGTCTGTTGATTGCGCTGCTTGGCAACGGTCACGTATTGATTGAAGGCGTGCCCGGTCTGGCAAAGACACTCGCTGTGCGTACCCTGTCTGCAACGGTCAACGCACAGTTCCAGCGCATTCAGTTCACGCCAGACCTACTCCCGGCAGACCTGATTGGCACGCAGGTCTATAACCCGCAGACGGGGGAGTTTGTGCCCAAGCCCGGCCCGGTCTTCAGTAATTTTGTGCTGGCAGACGAGATCAACCGTGCCCCGGCCAAAGTGCAATCGGCGTTGCTGGAGGCAATGGAAGAACGGCAGGTGACGATTGGCGACCATACTTACCAGCTTGCAGAGCCATTTATGGTGCTGGCGACACAGAATCCCATTGAGCAGGAGGGGACATACCCGCTGCCAGAGGCCCAGCTCGACCGTTTTATGCTCAAAGTGGTTGTAGATTATCCGTCGCGCAAGGACGAGCGCGTGATTATCGACCGTATGGCCGGTGAACGCCCGGAGCCGCCGCAGCCTGTGATTGACCCGGACGTCATTGTACGGGCACGGCAGGTGGTGAATACCATTTACGTGGACGACAAAATCAAAGATTATGTGCTGGATATTGTTTTTGCGACCCGTAACCCGGCAGACAGCGGCATGAAAGACCTTGAAACGCTCATTGAGGTGGGGGCTTCCCCGCGTGCTACGATTTTTCTCGTCAAAGCGGCGAAATCCAATGCGTTTTTGCGCGGTAGGGGCTATGTGACGCCGGATGACGTGAAGCAGGTGGCACCCGACGTGCTGCGTCACCGCGTCACGGTCAGCTTTGAGGCCGAAGCCGAGGACATTACGGCGGCACAGGTCGTGCAGCAAATTGTGAGCCGTGTGCAGGTGCCGTAGTTGTACGCAATTTTAGCAATCAATGTGGGGGCAGATGTTAAATGCTAACATCTGAAACATTGCGAAAAATCCGGCTGATTGAACTGCGAACGCGGCGGCTGGTAGAAACATCATTTGCTGGGGCCTATCACTCGGTGTTCAAGGGGCGTGGCATCGTGTTCGATGAGGTGCGCCCGTATATGCCCGGTGACGATGTGCGCGATATTGACTGGAACGTGACTGCGCGTGCCGGTGAGCCGTTTATTAAGCGGTACCGCGAGGAACGTGAGCTAACGGTGCTGCTGGTGCTGGATACCAGCGCGTCGATCATGTTCGGCACGGTGGAACGTCAGAAGCGTGACATGGCTGCTGAACTGGGTGCGGTTCTGGCGCTCTCTGCTATTAGCAACAATGACAAGGTGGGAATGCTGCTGTTCAGCGATACCATCGAGACATTTGTGCCGCCGCGCAAGGGCCGTAAGCATGTGCTGCGTATGATCCGGGATTTGCTGGCGGCAGAACCTGCACAGACCGGTACGGATCTGTCTCTGGCGCTTAAAACGGTGAATCGCGTGCTGGATCGTAAGTCTATCGTCTTCCTGATTTCAGATTTTCTTGCCGATGCGGAAACCTACCAGCGTGATTTGCAGGTGCTGGGGCGTAAACACGACCTCATCACTGTAGTTGCCAGCGACCCGCTCGAAAAAGACTTCCCGCGCAGTGGGTTGGTGACGGTGGAGGATGCCGAAACCGGCGAGGTGCAAATCATTGACACGAGTGCAGGCGGCTGGCACCGTGGGTTCATGCGCCGTACCGCAAAAATCAGCGAAGAACGGGATGCCGCCCTCAAAGATGCCCGTGCAGACCGCATCGAACTTTCTGTCGATGGGGATTACGTGTCTGCGCTGGCGGCATTTTTCAACCGAAGATCGCAGCGGTTAAAGTGAGTTTATGACCACGCGATTTCTGACACATGCTGCACTCTTCATTGCGCTGCTGGCTGCTGTGCCACACACGCTGCTGGCCCAGGACGATAACGGGCAGACGGTTACCGGCGCTGCACAATCTGCTGCTGCCCAACCGGAGCCAGTAGAAAACAGCCCCTACCGTGCCTACTTTGAACCTGAAGATATTGAGCCACTGCTCGGTGAGCCAGTCAATGTGACGCTGGTAGTTAATGTGCCTGCGTCCAGTCAGGTTGAATTCCCGGCATTTGAGCGCGACTGGGGCGATTTTACTGTGGTGGGCCTCGATGAGGTGGCAATAGCGGACACTGCGGAGGGCACAACGTACACTCTGCCCATGCAGATCATCCCGTGGGGCACTGGCCTGGTTGAAACGCCGGATACACGGGTGCGGGTGCTGGGTGCTGGTGTGGATGAGCAGGTGCGCGTGGAGTCGTTTTTGTTCGAGGTGCCCACCATGCTGGATGAAAATCCGGTGCTGCGCGTGTCGCGGACGGTGTTCCGGCTGCCATACCCGCTGGCCTTCTGGGGTGGGATTGCCGGTGCAGTGGTGTTACTGGTGGGATTGCCGGGAACTGTGATTTTCCTGCGTTCCAGCGCTCATCGGATGCGCCAGCGGCGGCAGCGTGTGGTACCGCGCACGCTCACGCAGCGCACCATGAACCGGCTCAACCAGATTCGCTCAGAAGCGCCCGATATTGCTATCCAGTATGCGGCAATGGGGGACACGTTGCGCGTTTTTATCCGTGACCTGTACGATATGCCTGCACCTGACCTCACGACGCTGGAGCTAATGGAACTGCTGGAACTGGAAAGCAGGCTCCCGGACGAAAAACAGCGGTCGCTGGGCTTTTTGCTGGAGCAGGCCGATCTCGCCAAGTTCGCGCCATCAGAGATTTACGCGCCGTCGGATCTGTCGATGTTGAAGGTGGCGATGTTGTGGGTGCAGGATGTGGGTAAGGAGGCTGCGGAATGATCTTTCGATTTGCGAACCCGTTTGCGCTGCTGCTGTTGATTCTGCCAGCGGTGTATTTTGTTGTTGTCGCAGGTTTCCCGAATCTGCGTGCGGCTATTCCGGTGCTGCGCTACTCGGATACGCGCCTGCTGGGTGATGGACGGTCGTGGCGGGTACGGCTGCGCCGCCTGCCAGATGTGCTGCGGATGCTGGCATGGATTTTGATTGTATTTGTCATTGCCCGCCCACAGAGTGGCCGCGAACAGGAAGTGATACGCGGGCAGGGCATTGATATTGTGCTGGCGCTGGATATTTCCAGCAGTATGGAGGCCACCGATATTGCGCCCACGCGCATCGAAGGGGCGAAAACCCAGATCGAGAACTTTATCCAGGGGCGTAACTTTGACCGGGTGGGGCTGGTGGTGTTTGCTGCGGATGCCTTCCACTATGTGCCGCCGACGCTGGATTACGATGTGCTCACGGAACGGCTCGGCGATGTGGAAATTATCACGGACTATAATCTGGAAAACGGAACGGCTATTGGTACCGGCATTGTCTCTGCTGTGAATATGCTGCGTGTGAGTGAAGCGTCCAGCCGTATCATCATCATGCTCACGGATGGCTCCAACAACAAAGGCAATATCAACCCGCTGGACGCCGCCCGTGCTGCCGAATCGCTGGGCGTGCGTATCTACACAATTGGCATGGGCCGCGAAACATCTGTGGCGCTGACGAGTGATACTGGTGTGGTGCAGCAGACCAGCAGCGACGAGTTCGACGAGGGGACATTGCAGGAAATTGCGGCGATTACGGATGGCCTGTACTTCCGCGCGGAGGACAACGCCGGGTTGCAGCGCACCTACGAGCAGATTGATGCGCTGGAGCGCTCTGAGATTGAGCGACAGGTGTTTGTGCGCT
>JBCCQC010000247.1:0-6696 GCA_039024535.1 Chloroflexota bacterium | reverse complement strand
GATAGAGGTACGGAACCGGTGTGCTTACGGTGATTACGCGGATATTGTGGTATGCGGTCTACGTCGGTCTATTTTTTCGTTTTGTGGTGTCGCCCGGTTCCGCAGATAGGATCATCCGGGGTTTATCAGAGAAATAGACGGTGTAAAGCTCACCCTCAGCAAAGGTGCGGATCGCTGTGTCCGGCAGGTCAAGTGTGGCACGACCGACCCGGATTTGCATGATGCTCGTTGAATACTGTCCACCTGTGTGCTGTTGTATATGTTGTACCGGGCCAGATGCGCGAAATACCCGGGTGTGCAACGGTTGTCGGAGTTTCTGAATGTAATATAGCACTACACTGAGGCACGGTGTTGTGACGATCACGAGGATAATGATCGGGATAATCAGGTCTTCGGCGGTCAGTGAGTCTGAGAGTAACAATAAAATGACGGCCACTGTGAAAAGAACGACAACAGCGCCTGATCCTATTGCTATTATCGTGTGATAGGACGCGTTCTGGATGGTTTTCAGGCGTACACGCTGTCGTTCTGAGATTGTTGCCTGCTGGTTCCTGTTCAGGTCAAACTCACTGAACTGGAGTCCACGCATCAGGATCTGCATTTCTCTGTCGGTCTCGGTCATTGGTGGTCGACTCTGGTTCGGATGGCTGCTGGCTTCTGGTTATTATGCCAGATGCCCGCCGCGAAAATATAGAGGGGGGCAGGCAAGTGGTGCGGTAAGGGGATGACTGGAGACAAAATGAAAAGGTCACGCTCTGCCAACGCGTGACCTTTCGGGTGAAATTCGAATCTCGGTAGCCCTGTACACAACGCGCTCTCTGTCGATATAATGCCTACAGACGAGATAGGTCATTGCTCGCACGCGAGCACAGCCATCGGGGGGAGTTCGTGCTCCCCCTTTTGTGTTGGTGCCCGTGTGAGGGTGTGGTGTTTTCAGGCCACAACGACATAATATCTGATAATCAGCAATTTGTCAATAATTTTTGAAAAACAAAAATATTCTGGTTCGGACAGAGCAGGCTCTGTCCCTACACAAAAACCTGATTTCGCGCTGTAGGGACAAAGCCCGCTTTGTCCGCCACATGAAACGACGGGAAAATGCAATCTTCATTGGCGGGGAAAAGGCTCAGAGAACTCAGACGTGCGGTGGGTTTGAATCAGGATGAACTGGGTGAGAAAATCGGTGCCAGTTATCAACAGATTTCCCGCATAGAACGCGGCGAAAGCAACCCCACGCCAGAAACGCTGGTTGCGCTGGCACAGGTGTTCAACGTCTCTGCGGATTACCTGCTTGGCCTCTCCGATGAACCCAATTTACTGCCAGAAACGCTTACGGAGGAAGAACGCGCCCTCATTTTGCTGTTCCGGGCGCAGGATGACGAATCGCGGTGGCGGGGGATGCGGGTGCTGCGTGCGTTGTGGAGTGAGTCTAACGATCAGAAAGACTGATTGTGGTGATCTGGTTGAGTTCTGTAGAATCCAAAATCCTGATTTCATCTTCGTAGAGAAGTGCCAGTTTTTCGTTATCTGGACTGAATGAAAGACCGGGAACATTTTGTGTACCCGGTTGATACTCAGCAACAATTGTCCCCTTGATTGGATCCCATAAACTGATCTGGCCGTTCAGTTGAGTAATAGCCAATTTTGATCCATCCGAGCTGAGATCAAGCCCCACCAGACGGTTTTCATCTTCGCCTGCATTCCGTCTATGTATGATAATCTCAGATATGCGATTCATAGACTCAATATCCCAGATGTGAATTGCTGTGCCGTAATATTCATTAAAGTTGTATCCATCCATGCCACCCAGAGCAATGATTTGACCGTTTGTTGCGACCCTTTCAATTGCCAGTGGATCATTGAGCGATCTTTTATCCATGTTCTGTAGCAGTGTTGTATTATCCCATAGCTTTGAGGCGGAATTTATATCCCATAACTCAATTTCATTGCCGATGTATCCCTGCCGTAGGACATATACAAGGATATTTCCCTCGTTAACTGTGAACGTTGATCCCACAAATACACCGGCTGAGGCGTCTGTAGACATTGTGGAAATCACGTCAAGTTCACTGTCCAGAATTTGCAAGTTCGGATCATAAGAGTAGGGCGGGTCTATTCCAATATCTGCGCTTGAAACAGCGATATAATCGCCTGTGGGAGAAAATGAAATATCAGTGATGGCATCTTCCTCAACCTGCCATACAGATGTATCACTATTGGAGTGTATAAAGTGTATTGCTGGTTCCTGTGCCACATTAAATGCGATAATCTCATTTTCTAAGTCTACGGCAATGTTGCTGATGGAACGGCTATTTATTGTAGCAAGCTGTACACCTGAACTTGCTTGATCGGGATCATATAACCGGAGTCCCGCATGCGAACCTACGAGGATGCAATCACCATACCATGCTATCCGTGGCGAATATGTCTCATTACGTTTAGCAGGGTAGACCTCAGGCTCAATGGCATCAAAATCACTGAATTTATCCATGCAGGATATTGTCCCGGCAAAAGCGTTCGTGCAGGTTATAAGCACGATAAGCAAGAAAATTGTCAATCTCACATTTTTGTCCTCACAGATCGATTTCACAGAGCATAACCGAATTTCTGATATGTTTTCCCTGTTGTCGTTATCAAGTCGGGAAATCGTCAGGTAATCTGCACATATGTGAACTCCTCGCACGAAATTGCAAAACGACCCCGCGCAATGGTACACTTTGCTCTCTAAATTACACTTCTCTGGAGAAATTTACATGGCAACAACAATGCAGGGCGTGGTTTTCCTCGGCGCCCAGAATCTCGAACTCCGCGAAATTGATATTCCCACCCCTGGCCCCAATGAAATGGTCGTCAAAATCGAACGGGCCACCACCTGCGGCACCGATCTCAAAGGCTATTTGCGTGGACATCGTCTGTTCCGCGAGGGTATGATCTTCGGGCATGAGTTTGCCGGGTACGTCCATGCAGTGGGGAGCAATGTTACCAAGTGGAAGGAGGGCGATGCGGTGGTGGCGGCGAACAGTGCGCCGTGTAATGTGTGCTTTTTCTGTCGGCGGGGGCGTCCGCAGCTTTGTGTGGAGATTGAGCAGCGTATGAACTTCGGGGCCTATGCCGAGTATATTCTGATCCCGGAACACATCACCAGCCAGAATGTGCATCGCAAGCCAGAGGGCCTTGCGTGGGAGTATGCTTCGTTTACAGAGCCGCTGGCGTGTTCTGTACTGGCCGTTAACCAGATTGGCATTGAACTGGGCGATACCGTCGCCATTATCGGCGCAGGGGCACAGGCATTGATGCAACTGCAACTGGTGAAGGCCAGCGGTGCTGGCAGGGTGATTCTGGTGGGGCGCTCGCATGGTCGGCTGGAGACGGCGCGTGAGATGGGCGCGGATGTGGTGTTCAGTTCGCTGGATCACGACCCGATTGAGCATGTCAGGGCGTTGACGGAAGGTTATGGTGCTGACGTGGTGATTGAATCTGCGGGAAATCCGACGACATGGGAGCAGGCGCTGCTGATGGCGCGTAAGGGTGGCAAGGTGTTGCAATATAGCGGCCTGCCGGGGGGTACGCAGGTTTCTTTTGATGCCACGCACCTGCACTATGGTGAGATTACGATGATGGGTAGTTTCCACCACACGCCGCGTACGATTGAGCAAGCGGTGAATCTGCTGGGTACGGGGCAGGTGGATGTGCGCCCGATGTTGCAGGGGACGATTGGCCTGGGTGAGGTGGAAGAAGGTTTGTTGCGGATGAAGCGCAGTGAGGTTATCAAGCTGGCGGTAGACCCGCGCCTGAATTAGCACAATCACACCGCACATACCCCACGTAAAACCTGCATTGCAGGCGCAGGCATTTGTGTCATGCGATTGTCTCCCGTTTTTACGGGAATTGTAACGCATGACATCTCTTTTTTGCGTTGTGTGTGGAATGTGCTACAATCTGCGTCGGACGCGTGTCCTTGTGGGTGTGGGGCGTGCGCACGCCGCGCATAACGTGCAAGGTGTACAGCGGGCAGTCGCCGCGAGGATAGCCACCTCTACGCGATTGTGTGTCACGAACGCTTCTATCAGTCCTGCCATGTAAATCGCAGGCAGACGTAAATAGAAGCGATGGGTAAGGCCCTAAGGTTGGCAGCTTTAGCCTTACCCATCTCTCTTCACCACAGATGTGATGCCGTTAGCGTATCACACGCCGCTTTGATTTCCCACTTCCCATTACAATATTGCAGCCACACGGAACCTGTGGCATAGTCCCCGCCGAATCTCACTGTAAACGGAATGCTGCTGTTGAATGCTGTGCATGTGCGCCTGCTGGCCGGGGTGCTGCTGATTTTAATCGTAGCGGGGGCCGGAGCCGCCCACCTCAACACCGACCCTATCTGGTACGACGAGTGGTGGTCATTGTATTATGCCGGTCATGAGCCGGACGCTGGCCCCACGTCCCCCGCAGGCACGCTTACCCGCGTTGAGGAAACTGACCACGAACTGAACCCGCCGGGGTATTATGTGCTGCTTAATGTGTGGGGCGATGCTGCCGGGACGCACCCGGCCATGCTGCGGGTGTGGTCGGTGCTGATGGGTGCGCTGGCGGTGGCGGGGGTGCTCCGCGCCGGGGATTATGGCACGCGCAGCGGCGTGTGGTCAGCGGCACTGCTGGCGTTTTCTGCGTTTTTCGTCTACTACACGCACGAGGCCCGCGCTTATATGCAGATGGTGTGTTTTACTGCGCTGGTGATTGCGGCGTATCTGAGCTACTGGTACAGCGGACGCACATCGCGGGTGGTACTACTCAGCGCGGCGACGGCGGGTTTACTTTACACACACTACATGGGCGCGTTTTTCCTGTTAGCTGCTGCCATCGTTCACTTTACCCGCTTTGAGCATTCCCGGCGGTGGTGGGGTGTTGTGATTGCCGTGGCTGTGGCCGGAGTGTTGTTTTTGCCGTGGGTGGGCGTAGCTCTCAGCGCGTTCAACACGGTTAGCGGTGATGCCGCCCGTGATTTTTTTGCGCGTTCTTCGCTCGATTTAGGCTACCGGCTGTTGCAACAGTTCAGTAATGGGAACGTGGGGTTGTTTGCGGTGCTGGCGCTGTTCGGGGTGGCGGTGCCGCTGCTGAACCGTCAGAACCGCTGGCACAATGCATTTATCCCTGTGCTGGCCGTGGGGACGTTTGTGCTGAGTGTGCTGGCAAATGACCTGTTCGAGTTCGTGACGGATGTGCATTATCTGCTGGCGATGTTCCCGCTGCTGGCACTGCTGGCGGGGATGGGACTGGCGCGGCTGCCGCGCACCGTGAGTGCCGTCATACTGGTGGTGTGGGCCGGTGGGGGGGTGCTGCTGTGGGTGGCCCCGCGTGAACGCGACCCCGGCGAGTGGAAGCTCTATGCCGCGCACGACGAAATGGCGGCGGCGCTGGCCCCGCTGACGCAGCCCGGAGACGATGCTGTGATCTATCTGCCGGAACCCGACCCGAACTGGATACACTTCCCGACAGTGGCCTATTACGCGGGGCATCTTGGCATGGATATTGATCTGCTGGAGTCTTTGCCGGGGCGTGCGCCGGACGAGTACGCCGCGAAAATGCGCGAGTACATCAACGATGACCCGCTGGTGTGGACGGTGCGCGATAGCCGGTTGTCGCCGTCACTGTGGGCGCAGCACGCTACCGACGCCCTCCGTGATGATTTTGTGCCGTGTTATGCCTCGCCGCCGGAAGACCCGCTGCAAATCGCGCTATATGCAAGGCCGGATGCCGCGCAGACGATAACATTTGATGGTGGCAATATTGCCGTGGATGTGCTGGCGGTGGATGCCGTGGCCGATGGCGATATGCTGCGGGTGCTGCTGAACCTGCGGGCCTCTGAAGACGTGCCGGATTTCCGTTATTCTGTGGGGCTGCACCTGCTGGACGGTAGCGGCGCACTGGTGGAACAGGTCGATTTCAGTTTGCCGCCAGATACCCCCGCCTGCCATATGGCGCTGCTCCCCCGCCCGGATGTGAGTGCGACGCTGAATGCGCTTGTGTATGCCTGGGAAACTGGCGACCGGCTCACCACGGACACTGACGAGACCTATTCCCCGATTTTGTTCTCGCGCTGATATTTTTTGTACGCGCAAACCGCAAAACATGGTTTATACTGTGGACAGATGTCTTTTCTTAATATTGCGAAATGAACGAGAACAATCACTACGAACAACGGATTGCGAAGCTGGAGCGCGAACTGGACGAAATGACCGTGGCGCTTTCGCACGCATGGGATCAACTGGTGCCGCTTTTGCAGGAAGTCCCCGGTAAGGCGGAAGTTGCCAGTGACTTTGAGCCGATTTTACAGGCGGTGAGTGCGGCTGCGGATACGCCTTTTGCCGGGATTTACCTGCTGGACGCGGTGGAGTGGGTGTCTGTGCCGGAAAATATCCCGGTGGATGATGTGTTTGAGGCGCGGCTGGCGGCAATTACCGAGCCGGAAGTGCTGATGCAAACCTTTGCCAATGCCCCGGTGACGTGGGTGTTTGCGCCGGTGATTTCTGAGCAGAAGCCGATTGGGGCGCTGGGCGTGGGCACGCAGGATGGTGAGCGCGACTTTACTGCTGTGGATATTCGGATCCTCACACGTATGGCAGACCGCATCGGCAATCAGGTGGCGGCGGTGCAACTGGCACGCTTCCGGGAGCAGGAAGCTGTGCGTAACCGGGAACT
>JBCCQC010000246.1:0-6730 GCA_039024535.1 Chloroflexota bacterium | reverse complement strand
GCTGGATCTGACGGCGGATGCGCTCTCTGATGACCCGCACCTTGAGCAGCTTACCGGCTATGTGAGTGACAGTGGCGAGGGCCGCTGGACAGTGAACGAAGCGGTTGACCAAGCCGTACCCGCGCCGGTGATTACGGCGGCGCTGTTTGCCCGTTTTGATAGCCGCCGCGAAAATACCTACGGCAACCGGATGCTGGCGGCCATGCGCAATCAGTTTGGCGGGCACGCGGTGAAGAAAACTGACGAATAAGCGCAATCTACAGGCGGATGACAGATTCAACACATAACCCCCGTCCCTTCCCCCGCCACGGGGGAAGGGAGCCAGAAGCGAATGCTGGTGTGGGGCATAGAACCATTGTTGACCGCCGAATGCTGACTGCAACACAGGCATATCTATCTCACATCAAGAAGTGACTGAAAGGTGAAACCCTCACAACATGGATAACTCCGCTACGATTGTCATCTTCGGTGCATCCGGCGACCTGACCGAGCGTAAACTGATCCCCGGCCTGTATAACCTGTTTATCAAAGGCCGCCTGCCACAGAACTTTAACATCGTCGGCAACTCCCGCACGGAGTACAGCCACGATGAATACCGTGACAAGATGAAGGAATCGGCACAGAAGTTCGTCAAAAGCGACCAGAGCCGCCTTGATGAGTTTTTGCAACGGCTGTGGTACCTGCCCGGTAACGTGAAAGATGAAGCGTTTTACACGGGCATGGACGATTTTATTGACGGGTTCGAGGATGGCACGTCTAACCGGCTGTATTATCTGTCTACGGCACCGTTCCTGTATGAGCCGATTCTGGAGAATCTGGCAATAAGTGGCATGAACCACAGCAACAACGGCTGGCGGCGCATCGTCATTGAAAAACCGTTTGGCTATGACCTGCAAACGGCAAAATCGCTCAACGATAAGGTTCACGACACGTTTGATGAGCGGCAGGTGTACCGCATTGACCACTACCTGGGTAAAGAAACTGCGCAGAACATCCTGTTTTTCCGCTTTTCCAACACTATATTTGAGCCGATCTGGAACCGCAACTACATTGACCATGTGCAGATTACCGTGGCCGAGCAGGTTGACGTGGGACGCCGTGCCGGGTATTACGATACATCCGGTGTAATGCGCGATATGTTCCAGAACCACCTGTTACAACTGCTGGCACTGACGGCTATGGAACCGCCGACGTGCTTTGACGCGGATGCGCTGCGCAACGAGAAGGTGAAGCTGTTGCAGGCTGTGCATCCCGTGAAGCTGGAAAATACGGTGCGTGCCCAGTACCACAGCTATAAAACGCTGGATGGCGTGGAAGATGGCAGCATCACCCCGACGTATGCCGCGCTCAAGCTGTTTGTGGGCAACTGGCGCTGGGAAGGCGTGCCGTTTTACCTGCGCAGCGGCAAAAGTATGCCGCAGAAGACCAGTGAGATTACGGTTCAGTTCAAGCCACCGGCCCATATGATGTTCCGCATTGAGCACACAGAGAAGATGGCGGGCAATACGCTCACTTTTCGCATTCAGCCGAACGAAGGTATTGAACTGTGTACGCAGGCCAAACAGCCGGATACCGCACAGAAAACCAGCACCGTCTCGATGGACTTCGGCTACGATGAGCACTTCGGGCACAATGCTATACCGGAGGCGTATGAGCGCCTGCTGCTGGATGCTGTGACAGGTGACGCGGCGTTGTTCTCGCGCAGTGACGGCATTGAAGCGCAGTGGGGCATTGTAGACCCGATTATTCAGGGCTGGGAAAACAACCCGGATGCCTCGCCAATGGCCTATTATGATGAAAGCTCATGGGGGCCAGCAGAAGCCGATGACCTGCTGGCGCGTGCCAGCCACAGGTGGATTGTGCGCGGCTGACACGCTACGGCATTGTAAGCAAAGGCGTATCATGTGCATAATGATGCGCCTTTTTTATTTGATACAGGACGCACCATGCACAATATCGACATCTATGATGATAAACAGGCTCTTGTGGAGGCTGCTGCCGCGTTGTTTGTAGAGCAGGCCAGCGCCACACAGGGCAATTTCACTGTGGCACTGGCGGGTGGCAGCACGCCGCTGCCGGTATACGAACTGCTGGCGACTGATACCTATGCCTCTCAGGTGGACTGGAATAAAGTTCATATTTTCTTCGGGGATGAACGTGCCGTCCCCAAAACGCACCAGGACAGCAACTATGGCGCAACGCAAACCGCGTTTCTGGCACATGTTCCCATTCCGCTGGAAAACGTCCACCGTATGAAGGGCGAACTGCCGGCGGAGGAAGCCGCGAAAGACTATGGCCTGATGCTGAAAGACTTTTTCGACGGTGGCCCCCCGGCATTTGACCTGCATTATCTGGGCATGGGCGGGGACGGGCATACGCTGTCGCTGTTCCCCGGTGTGACGGATGCGCTGAACGAGAGCGAACACCGCGTGATTGCCACTGGCGACAACAAACACACTCACCAGCGCATCACACTGACGGCGTGGGCGGCCAATGCGTCTAAAACGATCGTGGTGCTCGTCAGCGGTGAGGGCAAAGCGGAAAAACTGCGTGAAGTGCTGGAAGGCGAATACACGCCAGAACGCAACCCGATTCAGTTAATCAAGCCAGCGCCGGGGCAACTGCTGTGGATGGTGGATCAAGGCGCTGCGTCAAAACTCGCTGACGACGCGGATTAGACCGTTATGGGCATCGTGCGCTATGCTCCTACAGGTACTAATCCAGCGGGGCGTGGAACTCTACGGCGACCTGTGTACCCGGTACATAAGCCAGATGATCCCGCGTTTGTACTGTGCCGGGGCCGCCGGTGAGCACGGCTGCATTTTCTGAGCGCAACCACATGTAGCCGCCGCCTGCGCCCACCGTTTGCTCCACAATGCGCAGGCCAAGGCCACCGCGCCCGGTTTCCCGTGAGGTGCGCCCACCCATTGCAATCATCAGGTAGTCCAGCGGCGTTTCGCCCAGCGTGCCATGGCGGTTTTCCAAGCTACCACGCACGCCCAAGCCTGTGTCACCAATGGCGACGCGCACCCGTGCCGCGCCTTTTGTGACGGCCCGGTGCGTTTGAATCATCACGGCGCCGTGTGGGTCGCCGCTGTGCTGGTAGATGTTGGAGCATAGCTCGCTGACGACGCCCAGCAACCCGCGCAGATTGCGCACCTGCAACCAGTACGAGAAAATGCGCTCGGCCTGTGCAATGGCCGTGAGTAAATCCCCGGCGCTGCTGATGGGTGTGAGTTCGAGGAGGGTTGGCTTTTCTTGCGTGCGGTCGAATGTGTCGTGGAGGGTGCTTTCTGTGGTGATGAAGTCCCCCATTGCGCGGAACAGGTCTACCCGTTCGAGGTATTGATGCACGCGGTGTTGCAGATTGCAGAGTACAGTGCGTTCGCCGTGTTCGGCGTAGCGTGCGCGTGCTGCACACACCAGTGCAATTACGCCATGTGGCCGGATAAAACTCACATCGGCCATATTCAGATGTGTGCTGGTTGCCTGATGCAGCGCGGTGTATAGCGCCTCGGCATCTTCGCTGTGGCTGGCAAGCACATCCGGTACGCGAATCATGCGGTTTATTTGTCCCAGTATTTTTTGATGGCGTCGGCGGCTTCGCGCCCACCCAGGCGCAGTAACACCTGATAGGCCATCTCGCGGGAGTCGTAGGTGGTGCCATCGCGCAGGACGGTGATGACTTCGGTGGTGATGGCATTCGATGCGGGGGAATCGCGGCGGCGGCCAATATCGACAAGCGCCCAGCCTGCGTTACTGCGCACATCAAAAGAGCGGTCATACAGGGCTGCAATCAATGCTGGTGCGGCGTCTACATTGCCAAGCTGGTGCAGTGCCCACGCCGCCGCCGCACGTACATCTGCATGAGGGTCGCTGAGCATGATAGACATGGCCGTGCGCATTGCGGAGAGAATGCGGTCTTTGCCCACCAGAAACAGCGTTGTCCGTCTGACATCGTGGCTTTCGTGGCGCAGGTTCTGCATCACGCGGTCGGTATCTACCCCCATATCCAGCATGTAACGGGGCACCAGCCGCAGTAAATGGCTGAACGCTGCGTCATAATCCCCGAAGGCAACCGTGCGCGTGGACGCCAGTTCCGGGGGCAGGCTGGCATCGGGTAACTGCACGACAATCACGACGGCTTCCTGCTCAATTGCCAGCGCATGTAGCCGCCGCACCTCGTCGGAGTGCTGTTCCCCGACGATGACCAGCACCAGATCACAGCGAAACACAATATCTTCCAGCAGGGCAGCGCGGTCTATGTGCAGCGGCACATCCTGGAGGTCAATGCCGGTGTTCAGGCCATTCCAGCGCAGCTCATCCCACAGGCGCACGGCCAGTTTTCGGTCAGTGGGGTGGTAAATCACAAATGATTTGTACATATCAGGGGCGGGTTCCGTCAAACTTACAAGCCATGCAGGTGAGCGCGGGTATCCAGTGGGGTGATGCGTTTACCACCCCACCCGTTACAGGTCAGTTCCACCAGCCCCACGACGCGTTAATGTCTTCGTCGATCATGCCAAGCAGTTCAATGTCGTCATGTTCTGCAGAGAGCCACAACATGGCCTTGAGTGCCACTTTGCGCATCCGGCGGTTATTGCTTTGCAGGGTTGCCAGGACGATGGGCATTACAATCTCGCCGGAAGACCAGAGGTTTTCTGCAACTACGTGCCACACCTCTTTGTCTTTGTCGTCCAGACCCAGCATCAGCGTGCGCACCAGCGACGGATCTACGCTATCTTCGAGGAAGTAGCCCAGTGCGCGTGCCGCTGCATAGCGGACGTAGCTGTTTTCGTCGCGCAGCATGGCTGTTGCCAGCGGGTCTATTGTTTTTTCGTCACCCAGTTCGCCAAGGGCTGTTGCAGAGGCATAACGCACATAGCTGTTACCGTCAGCGGTCAGCGCCTCTATGAGAGCCGGGATCGCTGATGGCTCCTGCAGAGCCTCCAGGGTTTTTGCGGCTTCCCAGCGCACATAACTGTCAGAGTCACCCAGTAGTACGCCAACCAGATCGGGGACGCTTTCTGCGGCTTGCAGCGTGCGTAAAGATTGCACAGCAGCACGGCGCACCAGCTTGCTACGATCTTTGAGCGCCTGTGTGAGGCTGCTGACGGATACATCTTCGTCCAGTTGGCCCAGGGCTTCGGCAGCGGCACGGCGCACCTGTGCGTGTTTGTCTTCGATGAGTGCTCGCTTTAAAAAGTCCGTTGCCATCAGCGGCATGTGTTTGCCAATCAGTTTGGCGGCAATGGCCCGCAGTTCACGGTCTTTGTCGTTTTGCAGCACCCCCGCCAGCAGTTGCAGCGCCTTCGGATTGTCGATTTTCGCAACACGATAGACTGCACGATAGCGCACGGAGCGGTTCGGGCTGGCAAGCTGTTCCTCGAATTGGAGTAAGCTATCCAAGATGTGCTGTCCTGTTCTTTCTTATTCCTTGATTGATTGTTATTTTACCCTTAAATGCCCACTTTTGACGACTATTTTTTGTCAGAATTGGCTATCTGGCAAAAAAGTGCTGTATATCACGGCCTATGCCGCGCAGCATGGGCAGCAACGTGCGCCAGTGCGTGAACCATGTATCCGGGTCGGTTTGGCGCAGGTACAGGCTGGCCCAGTGCTGGCGGTAGCGTTCGTCTTCGTACAGCCAGCGGGCCATTGTGCGCAAAAACCACTGTGGGCGGCGCGTGTAAATTTCACGATGCACCCGGCTGAGTGTGGCACGGTACATGGGCTGCGTTTCCGTCAGCACAGCGGCTTCGTAGCCTGTGGTGGCCTGTTGCCATGTAGTTTTGCCGCTATGCCATGCCGTTATTGCCTGTGCCAGCGCCTGCGCGGTAAACAGCGCGTCGTAGATGCCCTGCCCGTCCAGCGGGTCTTTTTGATGCACGGCATCCCCGACGAGTGCCCACCCCGGCCCACCGGCCTGCCGGTACAGGTTGCCGATGCGTTTCATTCCCTTTACGGGCGTGATGCGCTGTGCGTTGCGCAGGCGCTGGCAGATTGCCGGGTGACGGTTGATGAAGTCGTGGTAGAACTTCTCTGCACCAATGCGACCCGTGTTAATGACATCGGAGCGGCCTTCGATGGCAATCAGGGTACTGTCGTCTGCGCTGTCCAGTATCAGAAAGCCATAGTCGCCGCCGGTACTGTACAGGTAGGCCGTGCCTATGTCCGGGTTAACGGGTTTCACGCCCTGCCAGTAGGCATAATAGTTGGTGGTGGGTTCGTCGGTGTGCTCACTGTGGGACTTTGCGCCGGTTTTACGTGCCACCACACTGAACCGCCCATCCGCGCCGACTACCAGCGGTGCGTGGTAGTCCACTATTTCGCCCGTAGCAATGTTTTTAGCACGTACCCCGCACACGCGGCCATCGTCCCACAGCAGGTCTGTCACCGTGTGTCGCTGACGTGCATCTACACATGGCATCCCCGCTGCATGATCCCACAGCGCACCGTCAAAACGCGCCCGGTCAATGGCATAGCCATAGTCACGCCCTCCTACCGGCGGCACTGGCTGAGAAACACGAAATGCACCCTCGGCTTCGACAGTCCACTGGCGGATGGGCGGCGTATTGCGGGCATAGCGGCGTTCATCCGCGCCGATTTCATCAAGCAGTTGCATGGCCGGGGCATAGATGATGGGCGAAGAAGCGGCTGGTAGGGATGGCAGCGTGTCGCGTTCCAGCAAAAGTACCCGCAGGTTGTGCTGCGCGAGCCGGGCGGCGAG
>JBCCQC010000245.1:0-6730 GCA_039024535.1 Chloroflexota bacterium | reverse complement strand
CTGACTTTATCATTCGGGAACTATACCTGCTGCTCGAATTAGACCCTGACTACACTTTCAACCGGAAGCCGTAATCCCATGTGATTGGGAGGCGGTGGCGCACCGGGTTTTGCTACGCTGTGGGTGCATATATCGTCCGGGAACGCCAGAGTCGTGTGGTGAGCGCAGGCATCCCGGCGGATGCGTGGCCCTGCCCCCTGACGTACAATAGGGTTATGAGACGATTACTCCGACCCATCCCGATTTCGATTGTGCTGGCCGTGCTGTGCGCAGGACTGTTCGCCGTGTTCTATGGCTACGTGTTGCGCGGGCTTCCGTCTGTTGACGCTGTGAACGCAGGGCTGGCGCTGCCCTCCACGCGCATCTACGACCGTAACATGCGCCTGCTCTACGAAATTACGCCGGATGGCACCGGGCGTAACAATGTGCTGCCACTGGACGCGGTGCCGCCGCACTGTGTAAACGCGCTCATTGCCACGGAAGATGCCGGGTTTTACAGTCATCCGGGTGTGTCGGTGCGGGGCATTACGCGCGCGGCATGGCTGAACCTGCGCGGGGGCGATGTGGTGGCAGGGGGCAGTACCATCACGCAGCAGGTGGCACGTAACCTGCTGTTAGACCCGCACGCCCGTGCCGAACGCACGCTCCAGCGCAAACTGCGCGAAATGGTGCTGGCGGTACAGTTGCAGCAGCGCTACAGCAAAGACGAAGTGCTGGCGTTGTGGCTGAACCAGACGGATTTCGGCAATCTGGCGTATGGTGTGGATGCTGCTGCGCGTGCTTACTTCGGGAAAAGTGCGGGGGCGCTATCACTGGCGGAGTGTGCGCTGTTGATTGGTGTGCCGCAGAACCCGAACCTGTACGACCCGCTGACGAACCTGGATGCGGCGAAAGGACGTCAGCGCACGGTGCTTGACCTGATGGTAGACGAGGGCTACATCACAGAAGCCGAAGCAGACATCGCCCACGCCGACGAATTGCAATTTGCTGCTGTACCCTATCCCATCGAAGCGCCGCACGCGGTGATGGCGGTGTGGCGCGAACTGGAAGCGACTTACCCGGACGCGCTCTATAACACCGGCCTTGACGTGGTCACGACGATTGACCTGGACTGGCATGATGCCGCACAGCGCATTGTGGAGCGCGAACTGGAGCGCCTGAATAACCCGGAAACCCGCAACCGCATACCCGCCAACGCATACAACGCCGCCGTCGTCGCCATGGATCCGCATAGCGGCGCGGTGCGCGTGATGCTGGGTAGCCCGGACTTTTTCGATGACAGTATCAGCGGCGCGGTGAATCTGGCGCTCACGCCGCGCCAGCCGGGGAGCACGCTCAAGCCGTTTACCTATGCCGCCGCTATGAACCCGGAGGGCGCCGAACCCTACACAGCGGCAACCGTACTCATGGACGTGCGCACGCCGTTTATCACCCGGCGGCTGGAAAGCTACGTTCCGGCCAACTTTGATTTGCAGGAACATGGCCCGGTGCGCGTGCGCGAGGCGCTTGGCTCGTCGTTTAACATCCCGGCGGTGATTGCGCTGGAAGCCGTGGGCGTGACTCCATTTATTCAACTGATGACCGATATGGGGGTGGATCAACTGGCGCAGAACAACGACGTTGACCTGTCTGTGACGCTGGGGGGTGGCGAAGTGCGCCTGCTGAACCTTGCCGGGGCCTATGGCGCACTGGCAAATGGCGGTACCCGCGTGGAACCCGCGCTGATTACCCGCATCACCACGGCAGAGGGCGAAACGTTGTATGAACATCGCCCGGTAGAGGGGGCGCGTGTGCTGGATGAGCGGGTGGCATTCATTATCACGGACATGCTGGCCGATGATGGGGCGCGTCACCGGGGCTTTGGTGCAAACTCCCTGCTGAACATCGGGCGTCCGGCGGCAGCGAAAACCGGCACCACAACCGATTTTCGGGATAACTGGGTGATGGGCTACACCCCCGAACTGGTGGTGGGTGTGTGGGTGGGCAATGCCAGCTACGAACCGATGCAGAACGTCACTGGCTTGAGCGGCGCTGGCCCCATCTGGCACAGGTTTATCCGCGAAGTGACGGACTACACACCGCCCATGTCGTTCACCCGGCCAGATGGCCTTGAGCGCGTTGACATTTGTGCGCTCTCTGGCAAGCTGCCCACCGATGCCTGTACGGTCACGCGCAGCGAGTGGTTTGTTGTTGGGACGGCTCCGACGGAACCGGACGATTATCATCAGGTTTTTGAGATTGACACGGCGACGGGCCAG
This sequence comes from Chloroflexota bacterium, assembly GCA_039024535.1. GTDB lineage: Bacteria > Chloroflexota > Anaerolineae > Aggregatilineales > Phototrophicaceae > DAOTTY01. Next base: position 4,472 of record JBCCQC010000245.1, on the reverse strand, counting down.
CTCGCCACAGATGCCACGCCGCCAGAACGCCGCGCAGACCGGGTGTATGTGGTGCTGCCGCCTCCGGTGCGGGCATGGGGCGCACGCAACAGCATCCCGGAGCCGCCGACCCTGCCGACAGCACAACAGCATGACGGTTTGCGCATTGTCTCGCCGGATCCCTATACAACTTACGAAATTGACCCGGTGCTCCCGCGTGAGTCACAGCGGGTGAAACTTGCCGTGGCCGCGCCACTGGATACACGCCACGTTACCTACCGGATGAATGGGGAAACCGTGGCCGTCGCGGAGTCCGTGCCGTATGAAGCGTGGTGGCCGCTTGCCGAGGGGCAATATACGCTCACGGCAGAAGTTATGCGCACCGATGGCCGCGTGGACACGCTGGAGAGCGTGCCGTTTACTGTGGTGCCGTTCCAGTCCGAGCGGCGGTTTACGCCGTAAATCATCCAGTGGCCGCTGTCCACCCGATAATACCGCCAGAGTGGTACGCGACGATGTAGCGCTCCCATGTGTCCATGTCGAGTATCTGGATGGGGTTCCCCGGCCCGGATGGAGACTCCATAAATACAAACTGATTGCCATCCGGTGCAGCATAAACCGTATTGAGTGGAAAGATAGAGAGTTCAATGCAGGTATCGACCACGACCTGATTGCTGTAGTCTACCACGTGCAGCGTATTGTTCTGGAACAGTAGATAGTTTGCATCTTGTGACCATCCCCACACCTGATACCTTTCACCATCCGGGGAAAGCTCCAGAATGGCCTGTGTGATTTCACCACTGAGATCAATCTTAACCAGTTGCATTTCATGCCTCTCTCTGTCCAGCGTAATGCCAGTCATCCCTTTTGAGTCGGGGTTCCAGATCAGGTCAATAAATCCAACTGGAAGATCATAGTTCTCACGTCCCGGCTGGTAGAGTGTCCACACATTTTCACCGCCGCCAATAGTCATCAGATATAATCCCTTTTCGCTGTCCGGCGAGATGCTCAATACTGCCAGTGTGTATGGAATCAAATCGTTGTTCCATTCTTCAATGTCGTTAGCGAAGGAGTTTATCGCGTAGAACCTATCTACATCGTCTGTGTCAGTACGCTCTACCAGAAAGTGTTCGCTATCCAGCCAGATAATGGGTGCTCTTCGAGATCCTCTCATACCGCTCCAGAACTCATCCGGCCACTCTATGACATACACTGTACCGTCTAACACATCGTATACACGAATCTCCGTTGTCCGGTATAGACTGCTCACTTCGTGAGACTCAAGAACCGTCAGATCACGCACCAGAACATGACGACTATCAGGGGATACAAGCGGAAAGGCAATTTCAGGGTCAAACACGCTCACGCGCGGGGTTTCCCAACCATGCTGGTAATTATGAATCTGACCCGGACTGGTAAGCACCAGCGTGCCGTCAAATGTCCAGTCATCTGACGGTGTGGTGGGTTCACCCACACAGCGCTCTTCTACTGGCCAGCCTGCATCCTGTGCGGCAACACCCGGAACCATCACAAACAACAACAGAAGCAATATCCAGCAGCGCATATTTTCCTTCCCCGTGAACGTCATTTGCACAAATGATGATAGGCACAGGCGTGAGCGTCAACCAACGGGTACCCTGCTGTCTTTAACGGCGGTGGTGTGGAAGGCAAAATGCCGTGTAGGGATGTCACAGTTTTTGCATTATATGCGTTCCGTCCAATTGATAATGATGACGCCATTACCAGTAGCTCTGCAGTATAGCGTGGGGTAGAAATCATGAGCTAAGATACTTTGAAAGGGCCTTGTTGAATGAATGAGTTGAGTAGGCATTGCATGGTCAGGTAAGTAGACGCGACTATGCAACGCGGTAGCTATCAGGGAGCCCCAGTCGAGTCATACGATTGAGGGCAGCAATCTTGATACGCGCTTCGGTCACTTGTCGGTCGAGCGTGCGTGTGTGCATGGTGTTGCCGAAGATGGTCTTAAACCGAAAGACGGCGGTTTCTGCAAGAGACCGTTGATGATACCCCGATACACGTTTCCACTTTTTGCGTCCAACTCGGCGGATGAGACGAAGGTTTTCATCACGCGGCAAAGGGGGCTGTTGAGAATTACCATGCTGCCAGATTTTAGCATCCTTGCGGGGTGGCACGGACATACGCTGAACGCCGCGCTGTGTGGCCGCTTCGTAGAATTTGCGCCTGTCATAGGCACCGTCAGCACCGATCTGCTCAATCTCGCCCGGTGTCTGTTGGAGAATGACTTTTCCCGCTTCGGCATCATCCAACCCCGCTTCACTCAGCACCACCGCTTCAATTTGTTGCGTCTCGGCATTCACCCCAATGTGCAACTTGCGCCATGTGCGGCGCTTACTGTAGCCGTGCTGCCGCACCTTCCATTCCCCCTCGCCATAGATTTTGAGACCCGTGCTATCGATAACGAGGTGTTTGGCGTCGTCACTCCCCGTTGCGTCCAGATCAACCGTTACCGTCGCCCCGCGCTTACACAGCAGCGTTTAATCGGGTGCTTTGACATCCACTCCCATCAGATCGAGAAGCGACTGCGCGAAACCGACTGTTTGGCGATACGGCAGTCGGTAGACTGCTCGCAACATCAGCAACGTTTCAATCGCTTGATCCGAATACTGAACCTGTCCACCTCGCTTGCGCTTCCCTTTTGGCTCGGGATGCCACTTCGCAATCACATCTTCCTCAATCCACACCGTTAACGATCCCCGTTAGACCAAACTCTGATTGTACGCTTTCCAATTCCGGGGACGGTAGATGGCTTTCTTCGACATAGGATCGTGCTTCTTTACTCCCTTACCCTCATCCTACCAAAACCCCTCTTTTATTCAACAAGGTCGTGTTGTGCTAAAACTCCCAGCCTTCGAGGTCTTCCACAATCAGGCCGAGCAGCAGCACCGGCAAACTGAGCGCCATTGCCACATAGCTGATCCACTGCTGCGCAATCACAGCAATGACGGCAGCAGGCGGGTTACAGTCCCCGGCACTGGCAAGGCGGCAGCTCTGGAACACGAAAAAGTCCGGGGCGGCCCACAGGTTCAGATACGCAATCAACAGCAGCACCGCCCCACCAATCAGCATCCACGCACCGATGCTCAGCAGGCTGTAACGCGGCCTGTCTGTGTAAAGCGGCTGCTCCACGGGGAAAAATTGCCCGATGACCACATACACCGTCAATATCAACAGCAGGTAAAATGCAATGCCCCCCGCCACAGTCGCAAACTGCAAGCGTGCCTGGTTATTGGCCTGCCGCACGAGTGCATCGGGGTCGGTAATGTCTACGATGACCTGCCCTGCTTCGAGATCGGCCTGCTGCTCCTGTAAATAGCGCACCTCCGCGCTACGGAAGCCGTAATACACCCCGAATAACGCCCCTATTGAGCAGAAAAGCGCGAGGGTTGCCATAAACCAGCTTACGAAAAAGCGTACCGGACGTGACATAGCCGTTCCTCCGTGTTAGCCGCGCACCGGCGACAGCAGCATCATGTCCTGTAGCGTCTCTTTGATGGCATCGCCGTCTTTTTCGACAGAATAGGCGGCGGCACCCTCACGCGCGGTAATCGCCCGATGCAGTTCACCGTCAATGAAGTGCAGGGCCGCGTCGTTGTCGATGCCGTAGCCGGGGCGCATATCGCCCGTGGCAATGAGCTGCTGCATGGCAGGGCGGCGGTCTATTTCACCGTCATAGTGCGGGGAACAACTATGCGGCAGCAGTCCGAGGCATGGTATCTGCGTCAACCGACCGGGGATACTATCCGTTGTGCCCTCGTAAAACCAGCAGATGGCCCCCGCGCTGATGCCTGCCAGCACCACACCGGCCTCGTATGCATCGCGCAGGATAATGTCCAGTTCCCACTCGCGCCACAGCGCCAGCATACTGCGTGTGTTACCACCGCCCACATAGATAATGTCCTGCTCCATGATGTAGCCTTCGAGGTCGGCGGTGTGTGGCTCAAACAGGGAGAGGTGCGAGGGTGTGCAGCCCAACCGCGAGAACGCCTGATAGAAGCGCGTAATGTACGTGGGCGCATCCCCGGAGGCTGTCGCAAGAAAGCCAATGGCCGGGTCGGGCTTTGTGGCTTGCTCCAGAATGTAACGGTCAAGCGCGAGGTTTTCTAAACTCTCGCTGAAGCCCCCGCCGCCCATTGCAATGATCTGCTGCTGTGCCATGTCTCACGCTCCTGTAGTGTGGTCGTTGTGGCCTTAGTTGTAACGCGAAGGGGGGATGCGGCGCAAGCCATGTCGCGGCGCGTTACAACTGAGGCCACGCCACCAGCCCTAGAAATACGAGCCAATTTCTTAATCCGTTTTTGTAGGGTAATCGGATACGGAATCTTCACGAACAAGGAACGCGGAGAAGATAGTCATTGTCCCACCCCGCCATCTTGCGTTTGGCGGCCATCCCGACTTTGACGCAGGTATCCCGCTTGAGCAGATTGAGAGCCAGATGCCGTAGCACCACCATG
>JBCCQC010000244.1:0-6762 GCA_039024535.1 Chloroflexota bacterium | reverse complement strand
CGGTGGCCTTGCGCTGCTGGGTGCCGTCATTCTGATTGCCGGTGTAGTTGCGCAGGGCACACAACCGGCATCAGCCACAGGCACAAACACGACCGAGCAAACGTCTACTATCATCCTTACCGTAGACGAAACCGAATCCGCAGGCAGCGATGACACCAGCGCCACAGCAGCAACACCCGTCGTCGTCCCCGGCACAGAAACCGCCCGGGGCGATGTGTTCAACTTCGATATGTCACAGGCCCTTGCCGCTGGCAAAATTGTAGACCATCCGTGGTACGTTGCCATCGTACTGCTTCTGATGCTTGCGGCGTTTACCAAAAGCGCACAATTCCCGTTCCACTTCTGGCTACCCGGTGCCATGACCGCCCCCACGCCAGCATCAGCTTTTCTGCACAGTGCAACAATGGTGAAGGCAGGCATCTACCTGCTGGCACGTATGCACCCCATCATGTACGACCACGCGCTGTGGATCAACGGCATCGCCGCCATCGGCATGACCACAATGTTCATCAGCGCCCTCTTCGCGCTCAAGCAGCGTGACCTGAAGGGTTTGCTGGCCTACTCCACAACATCGTGGCTGGGCGTACTGGTCACGCTCATTGCGCTGCCCGGCTTCAACGGCTTCAAAGCGCTCACCATCGGCATCATCGCCCACGCCCTGTACAAGAGTGCCCTGTTCCTCAGCGTTGGCTCTATTGACCACTCCTTCGGCACCCGCAACCTCGATGAGGTGCGCGGCATCTGGAAGTACATGCCAGCGACCGGCGTTGTCGTCATTCTGTCGGCACTCTCTATGGCCGGTATCCCGCTGCTAATGGGCTTCGTCGCCAAAGAAGTACTGCTGGATGCCAGCGTGAACTACATCACCAACTACACCTTCTTCAGCAGTGCGGGTGTGTGGCTGGTGGTCATCAGCGCAGCCCTCACCGGCACGGCAGGCTACATTCTCATCTGGGATGTATTCTTCAACGGTAAAAACGACGACCTGCACTACCACGCCATGCCACGATACAGCATGGCCGGGCCGCTGTTCCTCGCCATCGGTGGCACCACCCTGCTGCCGTTCCTGCTGCAACCCCTGCTTGTACCGCTAATCCAGACGGTAACGCCAAAAGAGTTCGAACTGCACCTGATCCCGGAAGGCGGCTTCGCCAACCCCTATTTCCAGCTCAGTTTGCTGGCGATTGGCCTCGGGCTGGTCGTATTCATCGTGCGCCGCTTCATCACAACACAGGCATGGCAGTTCCTGCCTTTCACCGGCGCACAGGGTTACGCAGGCTTCATCAGCAGCACAGAAGCCGCCGCAAACTTTGTCGTCCGGTCTCAGGACGGGCGCATTCGCCACTACCTTGCCATCATCCTTGGCGCGGTCGCAGCCGTTCTACTGGTGTTCGACTTCCGAAGCAACATCTACGCCGTGAGTTTTGCCGCACTCACCCCCGGCTCAATCCAGGTGTCGGCTGTTCTCAACGTAATGCTCCTGATGCTCGCCATCGGCGCGGTAATTGCATCGATACTGATTAAACGCCACCTGATTGCAGCAATGGCGGTAGGCGTCTTCGGTTACGCCGTGGGTGGCATTTTCGTCGTGGAAAACGCCCCGGACGTAGCCCTTGTACAATTCCTCGTAGAAACGCTGGCAACCGTGATGATTATCACCATGATTGGCCGCATCAGCCACACCCAGCGTAAACACATGGCAGATACCCTCTGGGATACCTCACGGGGCGGGCTTGTCCGCGATATTGTAATCTCCTCCGTGATTGGCCTTACCGTATTCCTGTTCACCCTCACGGCAGTCGCCAACCGCCCGCTGCGTTCCACCATCTCCGACTGGTACATTGAAAACACCGAAGCCGAAATTGGTATCCCGGACATCGTAGCGGCAATCGTGACTGACTTCCGGGGCATGGACACACTGATCGAAATTGCCGTGTTCTCAATGGCGGCTCTCGGCGTGCTCACGCTGCTGGCTGTAAACCGCTCCGACGAAGGCGTAGAACCTTCCCCGGCAGAGGAACACGACCACAACAACATGGAACTACTACCCGATCACGTCCACAGCACACCCTTCATGAGCGTCGTGGCCTACCTTGTGTTCCCCATTGCGCTGATGCTGGCGTTTATTCACCTGTTTTATGGTGGAGAAGGCCCCGGCGATGGCTTCACTGCCGGTGTGGTGGCTGGCCTGGGCATTGCAATGGGCTACGTCGTCTTCGGGTACTACGAAGTGCGTGACATCATGGGCCGCTGGATCGCGCCGATTAACTACGTCAGCTTTGGCCTCGCGCTGGGCGTCGCTAACGCCGCGCTGCCACTGCTGTGGGGCGCACCGTGGCTTGCCCACTGGTCAATCAAATGGTTCCACTTCGCCGGCCTGCACCTCGGCTCCACATTCCTGTTCGAAACAGCCATCGGCATTACAGTGTTCGGTGCTGTGGGCCTCGTGATGGAATCTATCGCCTACCCACGTGACGTTGAAGTACTGGAAGGCGACGAACTTTACGACCTGAACTATGGTGCGCCACCACCAGAACGCACCGTCAACCTGGACCAGCAAGCACAGGGAGCCGACTAACCGGGGCATGACAGAGCGTGCAGGCGCACGCTCCCCGGTCGCTCTCCTGATACGAAAGGAAACACAACACTATGGAAATCATATTCTCACTGGCAGTGGGCATCATCTTCGGCCTCGGCGTTTTCCAGATGCTCCGCCACGACCTGATTAAGGCCGCAATGGGCTTCGGTATCCTATTCACCGGCGTCAACCTGTTCATTCTATCCGTAGGTGCCTACGACGGCGTTGCACCGGCCTACACCACCCTCGCAGAAAACGCCCAGATCAGCGACCCGCTGGTACAGGCGCTCATCCTGACGGCGGTAGTCATCGGTTTCGGTTCCTACTCGCTGCTGCTGGCGATCATCAACGTGATCTCTCGCCGCTTCAAAACCATCGACTCTGACGAAGTAGACAGCCTGAAGAACTGACGAGCTAACTATGGAAAACAACTTTTTTGTACTCGCGGTTGTCTTCGCGCCACTCATCGGTGCCGTAGTCGCCCTGCTCGTAAAAGACGACCTCACCAGCCGCTGGATAGGCTTCGGGTCTTCTGTCCTGTCTGCACTGGCAAGCATCTATGTACTGGTCATGAACCTGAACGTCGGCCCGCAACTCTATCGTATGGGCGGCTTCGAACCACCCTATGGCATCGTCTTTACCGTTGACCTGCTATCGGCATTTTTTGGCCTCATGGCCGCCGTTGTCATGTCACTGGCATTCCTCTATACCGTCACCTGCAACGACAAAGCCGTCAAGCAGCGGTCGTTCGTCTCCATGTTCCTGTGTATGCAAACGGGCCTCATCGGTGCATTCTACACAGGTGACATTTTTACGCTGTTCGTGTTCATGGAACTGATGGTGCTCAGTTCGGTTGGCCTCACCGCCATCTCCGACAACAAACTGGGCCTGGAAGCCGCCATGAAGTACATCTTCATCAGCGGTATGGGCACGCTGTTCCTGCTGCTGGGCATCGCCGCCATGTACGCCAGCTTCGGCAGCCTCAACATGGCAGACATCGCCCAGCAACTTGGCACTGACGAACGCCCCTTCCTCGCAGTCGCGTCCGAAATCATGCTGCTGTGCGCCTTCCTGCTCAAAGGTGCGGTCTTCCCGTTCCACTTCTGGCAACCAGACTTCCACACCACAGCACCAACACCCGTCAGCGCAGTGCTGTCCTCGGTGGTAGTTAAGATTGGCATCTACGGCGTCATCCGCATGGAAACCCTGCTGTTCGTTGCAGAAGCAAACATTATCGGCAACGTGGTGCTCATCCTGGGCATCATCAGTATCTTCTTCGGCGGCCTTGCAGCACTGGCAACATATAACGGCAAGCGTATGCTGGCCTACTCCACCTTCGGCCAGATCGGTTTCATCCTGCTGGGCATTGGCTGGGGAACCCCACTGGCGCTGGCTGCCGCCCTTGTTTACGCCTTTAACCACGCCTTTATCAAATCGGCCCTGCTGATGCTGTTCGGCGTGGTTGCCAGCCGCACAAAGGAAAAAACCGCCGCCCTTGTGGATACCGTCGGTGTCGGGAAGTCATTGCCAGGGTATGTGGGCCTTGTTTATCTGGCAGGAGGACTCGCCCTTGCCGGTTTACCCCCCATGAACGGCTTCATGAGCAAGTTTGCGCTCATGCGCAGCGGCGTAGATACCAGCTCATGGTGGCTGGTAGGTCTCGCCATTGGCGGGGGCCTCATCACCAGCATGTACATGATCCGCACATGGCAGAGCGTCTTCCAGCGATACCCCGGCGAAACAACTGCCAAACTCAAGGACGAAGGCATGTACGATAAACCCTACGCACCGGCCATCCTGATCGGTGCCTGCCTTGTACTGGGCCTGTTTGCACAGCCGCTATTCGATGTAGCTGAGCGCACCGTCGAACAGATCAGCGACCCGCAAATCTACATCAGCGCAACCAACCCGCAAACCGCCTCCGCCAGCCTTGAAATTGTGGAAGGAGAGTAGCCGATGGTGAGCATACTGAGTCTTGCAATCCCCTTCGCGTTCATCTTCATGATTATCAGCGGCCAGACGAACTGGGAAGGCTTTGCCTTTGGCTACCTCGTCAGCGCCGTTGTACTGCGCATCGGCCAGGCACAAAACCTGCAACTGAACCTGCTACGTGCGCCGCTTCAACTGCTCACCCTGCTGCTGTACAGCCTGCAACTGGCGTGGGATATCTTCTACTCATCCGTCCAGGTAGTGAAGATCGTATTCGCACCAGACATCCAGAAGGCAATTGATCCCGGTGTCCTCAAAATCAGCACGCAGGATGCCGACAACAACGAAATCGTCACCGCAATGAGTTCGCACGGCATCACCATTACACCGGGCCAGCTTGTAATGGACATCACAAAAGAAGGTGATGAAACCTTCATGTACGTCCACAACCTGAACGTGACAGCCAGCCAGTCCACAATTGAAGAAGACCAGACGAAACGCTTGAAAATCATCAAAAGGATTCTGGGCTATGACGGATAACCCGATTGTAATGTTCTTGCTCAATCTATCGCTGTTCGTCACGGTTGCCTTGATGATTCCAGCGGCATATCGTATCGTGAAGGGGCCGCGCATTGCGGATCGTATGCTGGGTGTGGACATGATAACCACGCTGCTTGTAGGCAGCATCATCCTGCTCGGCGCAATTCTTGAAATTTCAATACTCGTAGACGTTGCCCTCGCACTCGCTGCACTCAGCTTTATCGGCAGCCTGGCCGTTGCCAGCTTCGTCTCCGACGGAAAGGTATTCTAGCCATGAGCATTCTGGAAATTGTTGCTGCCTTCTGGCTGGTCTTCGGCATATTTTTCTTCATCACCGGCGTCGTGGGTGTTATCCGCCTGCCAGACGCTTTCAGCCGCCTGCACGCCTCTGGCAAGGTCGCCACGATGGGTCTATTCGGGCTACTGCTGGGCGTTGGATTTATCAGCACCGGCTCCATCCTCAAGCTGATTGTGCTCGGCGTCTTCATCTCGATCACAGCCCCGGTCGCAACCCATGCCATCGCCAAAGCAGACAAAGAGTACAGCGTCCGTCAGCAGGTCGCCCGCGATAGCTCCATCAGTGGCGAAGGCGACCAGGAACACATCAAATCCACAAAAGAGCAGCCCGCCGTCGACACAGAAGCCGTCCCACAGCTTGCCGAAGCAGAATCTTAGACCCACCCACGGGGGCGAAATATCGTCCCCACCGCATCATCCCATTTCTCCACTCGTCTCATACATCCCCTCTAACACACCTCCCACATCTAAAACCCCTAACAATTGGCGGTACGATTGACCGAAAAGTGATACAGTATAGAGAGTAAAGTTCAACACACAGGGGAAAATCCATCCATGATTGATATGAACTGCACCTCCTGTGGTGCGCCGCTCAAAGTGGAAAATCAATTTGTTCGCAGCGTAACCTGCCAGTTCTGCGGGGCAGCTTACATCGTCAGCGGCAGCGACGGCCTTGACGAAGCCGGTAAAACCGCCAGCCTCGCAGACTACCCCTCCCGCGTGGGCGTGGGCACACAGGGCGAAATCAAAGGACGCACGTTCACCGTCCTTGGCCGCGTTCGCTACACCTACGACGAAGGCTTCTGGGATGAATGGCAAATCGAATGGCACGACGGTGCCCCACCGGATTGGCTGGAAGAAGATGAAGGCTACTGGACGCTCTACAAGCGCGAACGCGTACGCGGGCAAATTCCCCCGATGGATCAGATCAGCGTAGGCAAAGTCTACAACATGAACAACAAACAGGTTTTCGTCACAGAAAAACGAACCGCAAAAATGCTCGGCAGCGAAGGCCAATTTTCGTCCGTCCTGCCCATTCAGGGCAAATTCGGCTATGCCAGCGGCACAGCAGACGGTCAGATCGTCAGCGTCAACTTCTGGTCAGACGAAATCGAGCTTTCCACTGGCACCGACCTTGAACCGCACGAAATCAAACTCAGCTAACGGACGCACAAACGATGAGTAGAACGGTTCTCAAAGAGCTAAAGTGCCCCAACTGTGGCACGGCGCTCTCTCAATATACACCCGGCGCACAAACCCTCGTCTGCCATAACTGCGGCAGTTACGTAGCTGTCGGCGCTGGCGACCCCGAAGTCACCGGGAAAACCCGTAAACTGCCTGCCCCTGCCGTCCCGGTAGAAATCGGCAAGACCATCACCGTAGAAGGTGTGGACTATCTGGTGATGGGCCGCGTGGTT
>JBCCQC010000243.1:0-6764 GCA_039024535.1 Chloroflexota bacterium | reverse complement strand
GGCCTGTTCCTGATTCTGCATGTACAGCCCCTGGATTGCTGCAAGAGCTACGCCGTCCGCGTCCACTGTGTCGATGTGGCGCTCGTCAAGGCCGAGGCCAAACGCGGCGTAAAAGTCCTGCGCCATTGGCCCCATGTGCAGCACACCTTCGCCCTGCGCGGTGTAATTCCATGTGCTGATGGGCATCTGCGCCACAGCATCCAGCACAGCTATGCTATCCACGTCTTCAATGTTAGACTTAAGCGCCCGGTCACTGGCCGCCGACCATGTACCGCTATTTGCAGCCAGAATTACCCCCGTCGCCCCGGTGAGATTCTGGCCGTTGGTACCTGTGTAGAACTCCACACCGCCCGTCGCCACGGCAACAAATTGTCTCGGCGTGATAAAAGTGCCGCTGTACGAGCCATCGGCCCAGAGGAAGGTATTCGCCGCTGTTGCAGAGAGTCTGGCTGTTTGTCCGGCGGCAAAACTGTGGGCACCCTCTACTGTGTTGAACTGACCACCCGGTACCGTACTGAAAGCCCCGCCTGCCACGTTACCCTCTCCGCCGCCGACAGTGGCAAATGTGGCGTTGGTCGGAATCTGAGAATTCCCGTCGTTGCTACCGGCACGATTGTTCCCGCCGCCGCCAATGGTGCCATAATTATCAAGCACAACATTGGCAGTCGCATCGGCAAAGCTGGGATTGAGGTTGGTGGGGCCACCACCGGCAATCGTCGCGTATGATGCCTCTGCACGATTCCGTATGCCACCGCCCACCGCAGATGCCTGTCCGCTGGCCCGGTTATTGCTACCCCCTGCCACTGTAGATCGTAAACCGCTGGCCCGGTTCAGCTCGCCGCCACCCACCGTTGTATAGGGTGCGGGGCTGCTGGAACTCCCGGCTTCGTTGCTGACGCCGCCGCCTACTGTGGAATATGCATCAAAGACCTGGTTTTCGGTGCCGCCGCCTATGGTCGCAAACTGATTGCTGGCGCTGTTATAACTGCCACCACCGATGACCGCATAGGCATTGCCAGCCGTGTTGTTGAGTCCCCCGCCTACTGTAGCGTAAAAGCCATTGTTTACATTGCTATCACTGGAGCCGACCCGGTTAGCAGCACCACCGCCAATGGTACCGTAGCTGTCATAGACGAAGTGCTGGGCATCGCCATCACGTGGAGGGCCAGGCAGCAACCGCACCTGCGCCCTATCAACGCCACCACCGCCAATGGTCGCTCCCACAACCCCGTTAGTGATCGTGTTTTCATTGTAGCCGCCCAGCACGTTGGGGCTGGTTGCGTTTGGCTGTGTGTATAGCCCCGGCAGCGACATTGCCACGGGTGATGGGTTTATGGGCTGGCGCGGGCTGAGTGTGATGGCGGCGTTATCCCCGGCGCACTGCACCGAAATTTGCAGGTAGCGGTCTCCGGCGGCGAACGGGGCTGCACCAGAGTTCAGGTTCACGTTGAACACACCGTTTGTAACCGCCACATTGGACAGGCTTTGCGTGTTGCCGATCTGGTTGCCACCACTCACGGCATCGTACAGGGCAAAGATGAAGTTACAGTTACCGGTTAAACCTGTGTTGTTCTGCTCAAGATAGCCCTGGTAAGTGAATGTACCAGCGTTATTAAACGTCTGAGCAGAGGCCGCACTGACCGCCAACACCAGCACGATAAGGATCATAAATACGGATAATCTACGAAGCACAGCATTTTCTCCCGTGGGTATGAAACATATAACCTCATTATATGAACGTTACGGGAGATATAATGACCGGGGTGTGACGCAATTATGACGGATCGGTCACAATTCACAGGTGCAAACCATAGCTACAAATCAAAACGGGCACCGGAGACGCCTCCAGTGCCCTTACTGACTCACACCAACCGGATTGTTAACGAATTGTCATGGCGGGAGTGCGGGGTAGCTGGTACGCTGGTACAATGAACACATCATTGAGTTAGAGGTTACACTAACCCATGCGTCAACCCACAACCCGCTTCCTGCCCGTGATACTTGCTGCCCTGCTTCTATTCATGGAAGCGCCATCAAACACCTATGCTCAATCCAACAATGTCAGGCTTACTGGATCGATTTTCAATCGCATCACCCCTCCAACTGACATATTTACGATTAGCCCTGACGGTACCCGTGTAATATATCTGGATGATGAACCTTCCCCGACTGAGTTATACAGTGTGCCGATTGACGGGAGCAGTGAACCCGTAAAGCTGAATGAAGAACTTATTGATGGTGGTAGTGTATGGCCTATTCTTGTCGAAGGCATTCAGATTAGCACGGACAGTAGCACCGTCGTTTACATAGCCGACCAGGACACTGACAATGTAGTTGAGTTGTACAGCGTCCCCATTGACGGTAGCGCAGAACCTACAAAACTCAACAACCCGGTCTACAATAGTGTGTCCCAGTTTTTTGTAATCAGCGCGGACGGCAATACGGTAGTCTATCGAGCAGATCAGGACACTGACAATGTATTTGAGTTATACAGTGTCCCTATCGATGGTAGTGCCGGGCCGACAAAATTAAGTGGCCCACTTGTAGCGGGAGGCACTGTAGGCCCGTTCCAGATCAGCGCGGATAGCAACCGGGTTGTCTATGCTGCTGACCAGGACATTGACAATAAATTTGAACTATATAGCGTGCCTATTGACGGCAGCACCGGGGCTATAAAGTTGAACAAACCACTTGCTGGAGACTTTGTATCATCTATTTTGACAATTAGCGCAGATAGCAGTACCGTGGTCTATCTGGCTGATGAAGACATCAGGGATGTATTTGAACTGTACAGCGTGCCGATTGATGGCAGTACTCAGCCAATAAAATTAAACAGCCCACTTGTTGATGGCGGAGATATAGGTAGCTGGAAGATCAGCCCGGATAGCAACACGGTCGTCTATTGTGGTGACCAGGACACAAATGAGTTTATAGAGATGTACAGCGTGCCCATTGATGGCAGCCATGAACCAGCGAAATTAATTAGCCCTTTCGCTGGATTTGCAACCGACTTTGAGATCAGCGCTGATAGTAGTCAGGTGGTTTATAAAAATGGCAATACGACGGTAAACAGTGTACCCATTGCTGGCAACGCAAATCCTATACAACTGAACGATTCACTTCCTTCTGGCGGTACCGTATCTGCCTTTCAGACCGGGTCAGATAGCCAGAAGGTGGTGTATATCGCTGGTCAGGATAGTGCAAGTATACCTGAGTTGTTCAGTGTACCCATTGATGGCAGTGCTGATGCGATCCAACTGAATGGGCCGCTGGTTATCGATCGTCGTGTTGAGGATTTTGACATCAGCGCAAACGGAACTACTGTTGTGTACAGTGCCGATGAGGATACAAATGATATGATTGAACTGTACAGTGTGTCCATCGTGGGAGGTAACTCTGAAAAAGTGAATGGGCCACTGGTAAGTGGTGGCGATGTGATCGACTACAGAATCAGCCCGGATGGTAGCACCGTTGTGTACATGGCTGACCAGGATACAGACGGTGAATTTGCACTTTACAGCACAACATTACCTGACCCGGACATAAATGATGACAATACCATCACCCCCGCTGACGCCATCTACGTCATCAACCGCATTGGCGACCCGAAAGACAACAACAATGCCGCCGCAGACGTGGACAATAACGGCATCATCAACGCCACCGACGCCGAACTCGTCATTGAGCAAATTGGCCTACAACCGGACTGATAGAAACACAAAACGGGCACCGGAGACGCCTCCAGTGCCCGCATAGCGCAAAGCGTTATGCAGCAGTCAGCCTACTCGCTGATGCTCACCGTACGGAAGTCGGTACGACCGGGGAACGGGTGCATATCCAGCCCTTCCACACTATTTACAAACGCACCTGCCACGGGACGGAAGTACGGAATAATGATCGGGCCTTCTTCGAGGAAGATTACGCTGATCTGGTTGTACAGTTCGGCGCGGGCTTCGGTGTCTGCCGTCACGGATGCTTCTGCGGCGAGGGCGGCCAGTTCTTCGTTAACCCACTGCGCCTCGTTAAACGGTGCGCCTTCTACATACGCTACACTCAGGTACTCCTGCGGAACCGGGCGCGTGCCCCATGCCGTCATGCCTACCTGCGTGGAAAGCCATGTGTTTTCGCCGTCGCCATAGTAGACGTTCTCCGGCACCACGTTCAGGTCAACGTCAATGCAGGCCTCGGCCCACAGATCCTGCAAGACCACGCCCACATCACCATACTCGAAGGTATCGCCAATGTAGAACGGTACCACCACGCGGCCATCTTCCACAAAGCCGTTGCCAGTGCCATCAGCTTCTACTTCGGCAATCAGCGCACAGGCCGCTTCTGGATCGTAGGAGCGGTTTTCCTGCGGGTTGTAGAACACACCATAGCTGGGGCCGATCGGGTCATTGTTGCCGACCACGCCATTACCGTCCAGCACGTCCAGATTCACAATTTCGCGGTCAGTGGCAAACTTGAATGCCTGACGCAAACGCACATCCTCACCAATGGAGCCGGGGTCTGTGCGCAGGCGGATAACCGGGTGCGTATTGGTCGCCTTCTGGATAACCGTAACCCCGTCAACGCCTTCTACAGTCGGGATCAGGTCGTTCGGAATCTTGATGATGAAGTCCAGTGCACCCGTCTGGATAGCGTTTACCTGCGTCTGGTCATCGGCAAAGAACTCCAGCGTAATACCATCCAGCGACACCTCGCCCCAGTAGTTGGGGTTAGCGACGAATACAGCACGCTCGTCCACAGCAAACTCTGTGAGGATGAACGGGCCGGTACCATTGAAGTTCACCAGCGGGTCGTCACCATCGGCAATCACGTTCACATTTTCGATGCCTTCCGGCAGAATGGCGCTGAAGCGTGACGCGACACCGAACAGAAAGTCTGCATTGGGCTGATCCAGCGTGAACACAACCGTCATGTCATCGGCAGCTTCTACCGCCCATGTCGGCTCCAGCAGCGCGTTACCTTCGTCATCTTCGCCGACCTGTTCCTGGCCCAGCAGACCAACAATCGAAGAACCCACTTCCACAAGGCGGTTGAACGTGAATACTACGTCAGCGGCGTCAAATGCGCTGCCATCTTCAAACGTCACGCCCTCGCGCAGGGTGAGTGTGTAGGTGAGGCCGTCTTCGCTGATCGTCCAGTCGGTAGCAAGCTGCGGCTCAAGGTTGCCGTCTGCGTTGATCGCAATCAGGTATTCGTACTGGAGTTGATTGAACATCACTTCAGGGTCGTTCGCGCCGAGGGCGGGGTCAATCGTCGTTAACTGGCGCAGCCCGACGCGCAGCGTATTGTCATCCTGTGCCTGCGCCGCAATCGGCATCACCAGCAGAACCACAGCCGCGAGCACAAGCGTGATGCGAGAGAGGTTTTTCATTGGGGTAATTTTTCCCTTTGTGTAATTAATTTATGGGGCATGTAAATTATGGCGCACGCCTGGTAGATGTGCCAGTAATATCACACTAAAGCATCATGAAAATATTATATGGCGGGCGTTAACACTCTCAAGGCGTCCCGCCAGTTTTGACAAGAGTGGACGAAAAGCTGTTCGGCGGCCTCTTTAATAATACCGCCCATTTACAGGCAGGCTTCCAGTGTAGAGGGCAATTTTTTAGTCTGCTTCTCGTTACTGACGTGCAGTTTGCAGATCGCATGGTGGTCATCATCACCCATACCGGGAAAGCCCATTGCAGGCTGCTACCCCCACAAACGTTTGTAGTAGAATAAAGGGACATGTTTAACCGTGGGGAGTATGTCAGAGATTGATTCTATCACCCCTGTGCCACGTGAGGGCAGCGATGATAAGAACAGATACCCCGTGGACGAGCAACCATTACCCGGTTAAAAATTAATCGTGTGGATGTTGTTGCTGCACAACGCCAGTGGGCTAACACCGGACAACATCCACCACCAGAGATTTAATCCTACAGAAAGCAGAGAAAATACATGAAAGCAGCAATCTATCACGCCTTTGGCGACATTCGCGTGGACGAGGTACCAGAGCCAGAAGCCCCCGGCCCCGGCGAAATTACTGTGCGCATCAGAGTGTGCGGCGTGTGTGGCAGCGATGTAACCGCGTGGTATATGGATCGCCGCGCACCAACCGTACTCGGCCACGAACCGGCAGGCGATGTCGCCGCCGTGGGCGAGGGTGTAACCGACTTCAAGGTAGGCGACCGCGTGGCGCTGCACCACCACGTGCCGTGCATGGTGTGTGACCTGTGCCGCCGGGGGAGTTACACACTGTGCGCACAATTCAAGCGTACGCGGCTGTACCCGGCAGGCATGGCAGAGTATGTGCGCGTCCCGGCAGAGATTGTGCGCAGCGATGTGCTAAAAATACCGGATAACCTGCCCTACGAGGCCGGTGCGCTGGTGGAACCTATTGCGTGTTGTGTGCGTGCCCTTGATCGCACCGATATTCAGCACGGCGACACAGTGGTAATCATCGGGGCCGGGTTCAACGGCATTACAATGGCGAAACTGGCCCCCACCTATGGCGCTTACAAAGTGGCGATTCTGGATTTGCAGGATACCCGGCTGGAAAAAGCCCGCGAACTGGGCCTGACCGCGTTTAACTCCGGGGATGCGGATATTAAAGAGCAAATCGCAGAATGGGCGGGCGGCACAGGGCCCCATGCGGTCGTCGTTACGCCGTCCAAAATGCCGGTGATCAAGTTCGGGTTTGACCTGCTGGGGCCGGGTGGCACGCTGATGATGTACGGGCCTCCGCAGAAGGGGGTGGACCTGGCAGTGGATGC
>JBCCQC010000242.1:0-6772 GCA_039024535.1 Chloroflexota bacterium | reverse complement strand
CTCGCCTCGCTCGGTCTCGACGCGAAAAAGGGTTCGCGGGGCACGATCGCTAGAAACATCGCGCAAGCAAAAAGCCACGTCGGGTGCAGCCATGGCGAGCCGATGCAGCTTTACCGTCACGGCGACGTGATTGTTGCCAGCGTGGATGAACTCCCGAAGGAAGCCGAAAAGCGCGAGGGCGTTACGCTTGCCTACGGTGAATCCACCGGGCACAGCCACCGCATTGCCGACCCGACCACTGCCGAAACGTTCCTGTATGAGGGCCTGCTTTATCTGCGTGTGATTGCGCCGGTTGCCGAACTCATCCACGAGGAACACAAGACCATCACCCTGCCGCAGGGTATCTACCGGGTGTGGCAGCAGCGCGAATACACACCGCAAGCCATCCGCACCGTCTACGATTAAGGGCAATCCTCCCGTCACAGGCTGGCATTGCCACCGCCAACGGTGCGGCCAGCCTATCATCACACTGGCCGCACTAACCCACACCTGCAAATTACCCTGTGGAGTGGCAGCACATGGCTAAAAAGCGCATTCCGAAAACCCGTGCCAAATACATTCGCCGCCGCCTGCGCCGCGATGAACTGAAAAATCCGGTGAAGGTAACGGGCGAAATCAACTTCAGCAACGACCCGACCGTTACGCACATTTCGGCAAACCTGCATAGCTGCGAAAAGCTGACGCTGGCAGGCTGCGAGAACCTGAAATCGCTACCGGCTGACCTGCGCGTGGAGCAACTGGATATTTCCGGGTGTGTGTCGCTGCGCAAACTGCCGTCACGCCTGCACGCTACGCGCATCCACGCCACAAACTCCGGTTTGCGGGGCATGGCCGCGACGGTGCGGGTGAGCGAGGCATTCATCCTGAGTGGTTCGCATTACCTGAAGCGGCTGGCAACCAACCTGAATGTGAAGCACCTGCATCTGGATAACTGCACCGCGCTTACCCGCCTGCCGGATAAGCTGAGTGTGGGGCGGCTGGACATGACCGGCTGCACAGCCTTTACGACATGGGGTAATAACGGCACCCTGCTGGACATCGACACATCGCGTAATGATAGCCACGCATGGTGGATTAACCGAAGCGCCGGACGCACAGTGATTTTGAATGGATGCAGCAATATCACTTACCTGCCAGACTGGATGCGCTCACTGCATTATCTGGACATCCGCAACTGTGCGCGGCTGATGCAGCTACCGGAAACGCTGAGATACGTGCAGCACTTCGAAATCGGGGATAGCGGCCTGCGCTACCGTCCGCCGAACCTGCGCTATGAAAAGCTGTACTGGCACGGTGTGGAAATCAACGACCGTATTGCGTGGCAGCCGGATAAAATCAAGGTAAAGGATGTGTGGGACGAGCGTAACCTGGAAGTGCGCCGCGTGATGATTGACCGGATGGGCTACAATAAGTTTTTCCGTGAGGCGGATGCCGAACTGCTCGACCTCGATATGGATGCGGGTGGTGAGCGGTCGCTGCTGCGCGTAAAGCTGCCAGATAGTGGCAACCGCTGGAATCGTGACGAGCCGATTGTGTGTCTGGCAGTGTCCTGCCCGTCTACGGCGCACCGCTATGTGCTGCGTGTGCCGCCGCACATTTCGTCATGCCATGCGGGGGCGGCGTGGCTGGCCGGTTTCGATGATCCGAAGCTGTATGCGCCGGTCAAGGAAACGTGATTGCAGGGAGATTCTTTTTCTCTGTTTTTGTCGACATCCAAAAGCAAACTCTAGGCGAGTCACCGACTCGCCCCTACCCGGCGTTTTTACCTGCGACTCTGCGTTAAAAATGACTGTGATTGACCACTCAATCCGGGGAAAACCGCGATAGTGAGATTTCCATATCTGCTTTTGCGTCGGGATCGGTTTCCCGCTGGATAGCTGCTGCAAGGGTGTCGTGAGCACGTGCGCCGTCGATTTGTAGCAGTGCCCATGCCGCGTGTGCCCGCGCCAGCGGGCTTTCGTCCGTAAGCAGCGCTTGTAGATACGGCACGGCTTCGGGGCTGCGCCAGTTCCCGGCAGCGATGCAGGCATTGCGTACCAGCCGCGCCCGTTTGATGCGGTAAATGGGTGAGTGGCGGTAGCGTGCCTTAAATGTCTCCGTTGTCAGTTGCAGCAAATCCAGCAGCGGGGGGGCGGCGTACTGTGGCGTGGGTGGATGAAAGTCCGTTTCGGTCGTCATCTCTGTAAATCGCTGCCACGGGCACACGTCCTGGCACACATCGCAGCCGTACACCCAGTTCTCGAACTGTGCGCGTAAGTCGTGGTCAATGTAGCCCTTGTTCTCTATCGTATGGTAGCTGATGCAGCGGCGGGCATCCAGCACATAGGGCTGCGGGAAGGCATCTGTGGGGCAGGCGTACAGGCAACGTGTGCAGTTGCCGCACATGGTTTCGCGGTGTGGGGTATCGTAGGCGTCTGGCTCCAGTGTGGTGAGAATTTCTCCCAGAAAAAAATAGCTACCCCGGCGCGGATGAATCAGCATGGTGTTTTTGCCGATGAACCCCATCCCGGCCTGCTGTGCGTGACTGCGCTCCAGAATCGCGCCGGTATCCACATAAACTTTATACTCAGCGGCCAGCCACGCCCCGAACTGCTCCAGGCGCGGTGTCATCAGGTCGTGATAGTCTACGTTCCATGCATAGGACGCAATGCGCCCCCGTGATGGGTCGGTCAGAATTTCCTCCGGGACATGGGCGCGGTAGTCCATGCCGACGAGTATCAGCGTTTGCACACCGGGGAGTATCACGTTGAGGTCATGGCGGCGTATGAGGCGGTCATCGCGTGCCAGATAGCCCATTTTGCCGTGCATCCCGTTGTCTACCCAGTGCAGGTAGGCGTTGAGGTGCGGCGATGGCTGTGCGTGGGTGAGGCCCACCAGATTAAAGCCGAGTTCATGCGCTTTTGCTTTGATGTTCTGTGCAGAGATAGACATTTGCGCCGCTTGTTGTTAACGTTATGGCATTATGAAAAATTGAACCGTTGTGACCCGATTATATCAGAGGACTCCATGACCGAGAAAAAACGAATTTTGACCGGAGACCGCCCCACCGGTAAGCTGCACCTTGGGCATTATGTGGGCACGCTGGAAAACCGCGTCCGGTTACAGCATGAGTACGAAAGCATCTTCATTATCGCAGACCTGCACATGCTCACGACGAAAAACACGCCGGAGCACATCGCGGACGTAGACAAGAACGCCCGTGCGCTGGTGCTGGACGCGATTTCTGCGGGAATTGAGCCGGAAAACGTGACGTTCTACCTGCAATCGGCTATCCCGGAGATGAGCGAAATTAACACGCTATTTCAGAACCTTGTCACCGTGCCGCGCCTGGAGCGCCTGCCCAGCCTGAAAGACATGGCACGTGATGCGAACATCGAAATGCCGTATGGTTTGCTGGGCTACCCGGTGTTGCAGGCCGCCGATATTCTGCATGTGAAGGCGCACCTTGTGCCGGTGGGCAAAGATAACGTGGCGCACGTGGAAATTACCCGCGAGATTGCCCGCCGCTTTAACCACATGTACGGCGAGGTGTTCCCGGTGCCAGATGTAATGGTGGGCGATGTGCCGACGCTGGTAGGCACGGATAACAACGCCAAGATGAGCAAGAGCCTGAATAACGCCATCTTCCTGAGCGACGACGCGAAAACGGTCGAAAAGAAGGTGCGCAGCATGTACACCGACCCGAACCGTGTGAGCGCGGACGTACCCGGCACGGTGGAGGGTAACCCGGTGTTCATCTACCACGATGCGTTTAACCCGAACACGGACGAGGTGGATGACCTGAAGGCACGCTACCGTGAGGGCAACGTGGGTGATGTGGAAGTGAAAGAGAAACTGGCCGCTGCCATCAACACCTTCCTGGAGCCGATGCGCGAGCGCCGCGCCCGGTACGAAGAAACCGGCATCATCGAAGAAATCATCGTAAACGGCACGGAAAACGTCCGTGAGACGACCCGCGCCACGCTGTTCGAGATGAAGAAGGCGATGGGCCTCACGGGTGTGTGGAATCGCATCCGGCGTAAGGCGGAAAAAGCCGCGAAGAAGCGCGAAAAGGCCGCCGCTGCAACTGAAA
This sequence comes from Chloroflexota bacterium, assembly GCA_039024535.1. GTDB lineage: Bacteria > Chloroflexota > Anaerolineae > Aggregatilineales > Phototrophicaceae > DAOTTY01. The sequence goes on along the minus strand of JBCCQC010000242.1, from coordinate 2,700 downwards.
AATAGCAGCCCCTTCTGTGAGTACGAATATGCCGTTCGTACTCACGCCATTCTACGTTTATAACCCTCTTAACCAATTCCACAGCCGCGCTAACCTCATCGCGTTATGTTCGCTGTAAACACTCAGTTAGAGAGGTCACGGAAAATGTACCGTTCTGATGACAACAGCGTACACGTCTGGCCCATCGTCGTGCTGCTCATTGCGTTTGTGATGGCAATGATCGCCAACCAGAGTGGAAAAACCGAAGCAGAATTACAACAGGGAGAAACACCACATGATGAAGCAGGTTCGTAACATCGGCTTGAACTCCAACACGCTCTATTTCGCGTCCATCGCATCGGTGGCACTCAGCATTGGCATCTGGTTCCTGCAACGTGGCGAAGACCGTTCCCGCGCAGAGCGCTTCGGCATTTTCGTGGGCCTGTGGGCACCTACCCTCATGATTATGGGCAAGGCTATCGAAGACGGCGAACTTGCAGAACAGGCTGAGGAAGCCGCTTCCGCGTAGCATCAAAATTGCTGATGAAACCCATCGGCGAACCGAATACAGACACCGTAAGACCTCCCGTGTTGCTATAGTGATGGCACACAAGGAGGTTTTTTTATGGCAGACAAGCAAGAAATTACATCGAAAGTCCGCAAGCAGTTTGGCGACCACGCGCAGAACTACGTCACCAGCACAGTTCACGCCACAGGCGACGACCTGAACATCATCCTGCGCATGGCAAAGCCGCAGCCCCACCATGCCGCACTGGATATTGCCACCGGGGGCGGCCATACCGCGCTCAAGCTGGCCCCGCATGTGAAAAGCGTCGTCGCATCGGACATCACGCAGCCCATGCTGGATGCCGCCGCAGCGTTCATTACAACGCAGATGGATAACGTCACGTTCAAGCTGGCGGATGCCGAGGCGCTGCCGTTTGAGGGTGCGACATTCGATATTGTGACCTGCCGGATTGCGCCGCATCACTTCAGCGATGTGTTCAAGTTTGTGCTGGAGGGTACGCGGGTGCTCAAGCCAGGTGGTGTGCTGGTGGTTCAGGATCATGACATACCGGCAGATGAGCGTGCAGCCGAATACGTTCACGTATTCGAGAAACTGCGCGATCCATCCCACGTAGAAATGTATTCTGCCGAGTACTGGCGCGGGACGTTTTTAGACGCGCAGCTACAAATCGAAGACATGGACACGGACTATGTGCAGCACGCCAATTTCAAAGCATGGCACGAGCGCATGTCCTGCCCGCCGGATGTGGTAGAGCGCCTGACGGTACTGCTCAAGCAGGCGCCAGATGCGGTACGTGCGTGGATGGAACCGACAGCGGTCGGGACGGATGATGCAACGTTCAAACACCGCTACGTGATAATGGCGGGGCGCAAACCAGCGTGAGCCACGCGCCGGGGTCATGCGTTGCATGACCCCGGCGCGTAGCTTCTAGCGGGCGTTGATGAGGGTGGGCTGGCCGCCGATGTTGGCGAACCAGTACGGCACCCACACCACACCGAACAGTTCCGTGTGGATGTCCTTTTTGTACGGCGTGACGAGGTAATCCTCAACCGTATTGGCAATCATCGCCCAGCGTTCATTGAGCTTACCAAGTTCAACTTCGAACTGCTGCTCCAGTTCGGCAATCTCGTTCTCGATCTCTACGATGACTTCTTCGCTCTCTTTGAGGTCTTCGCTGGTCTGGCGGCGCATACGGGTCGCACGGCTGGCACGCGACAGTGTGTAGGCGGTGCGTCCGCGCAGCAAGCTGAGTGCCGCTTCACCCGCTGTGAACAGTTCTTCACGCTTACGGTCGCCAATTTCTTTCTTCTCCGCGTCCAGTTCACGGATCTTGCGGCGCAGTTTGTCGTCCATTTTGTCCAGCAGGTTTTCGTACTTGGACGTGAGCTTGTCCACCTCGGCGTCGCGCTGTTCGCGGGCGGTCTGATGCACATTGGACTGGAACATACTGTAGTCTTCGTCCGGGTTGCCATAAATTTTAAGGTGCGGGTTAAATGGCAGCGTGAGGTTGGCCGTGTTGTAGAGCATATCGACCATTTCTTTTTCCAGTGACTTGATGCGCTTATCGTCCTGCATGGACGCCGGAACCTCGGCGAACAGCGGGTTGGCGACCAGTGGCTGCCCCCCTACGCGGCGAACTTCGATAGGCTCTGCGGCGTATTCCTCCCAGTGAATGAGGCCCACAGACGGCAGCTCCTCGATTTTGAAAGCGTAAGTACGCGCTGTGTAGAGGCTGGTTTTCTTGTCCTGGTAGCGGATGTTGGCCTGCCCGAAGACAGTCGGCTTGTAGACGATACGCATCTGGCCCGCGCCTCGTGCAGACGTGTTCGCGCGGCTCTCGTACTGGCGCAGCGCGTCACTTTCCCCGACGATTTCCGGCAAAAAGTACTGCTGGATAGCGCTGGGCAGGGCTGGCTGCGTGGCGCTGTACTGGTTGCTGCCACCGCCAGTGCCATACGTCTGCTGCGATGGGCCGGTTGCGCTCTGTGCGCCGAACTGCCCATAACCGGCCTGCTGCGGTTGCTGGCCGTAGCCCCCTTGCTGCGGATACTGCGGCTGCTGGCCGTACTGCTGGCCCGGTATCCCCGGTGGTGGTGCAAATTGCCCGCCCTGCTGCGGCTGCTGACCGAATCCGGGGGGTGGCGGCGGCGCGAACTGGTTCCCCTGCTGCTGATTGCCATACTGTGCGCCAT
>JBCCQC010000241.1:0-6787 GCA_039024535.1 Chloroflexota bacterium | reverse complement strand
TCTCCAGATTGAACGACATTTTCTATGCCAGATTGTAGCGCAGAGCCACCCACAGGTAGAGGGGAACATCCCCTGACTTAACCGGGCGGCACACACTTTTTGCAACCCGGCATGTTTATAGCTATATTAAGCTATCCGCACGCCAGACGAGACCCCGCCTATGCTGCGAACCACACTCCGCCTCACTGCCGTCGTCTCCGCTTTTCTCACGATATTCATGCTGGCAGAACGCACCGCCTATGGCCTTGCGACTCCGGCCCCGCCACCATTGGAACTACTGCTGAACCCGGCCTGCCAGGGCCTGTGCTACATGGGCATAGCACCGGGGCGCATCACCGGCACATATGAAGATGTTCAACACGATATTTACCACAGCGGACTGCCAGTATCTCATGCGCAGGTCACACATCCGTCCACGGGCCGGGTAGAACTGCGTTTTAACCACTTTATACACCCGCACCACCCGAACACCGTCTACATGAAGATCGACACCGACAACGCACGGCTAACACAAATTTCCGTCACGCCAGCCGACCTCTGTTTTACCGGGGTCGCCGCCACACTCGGCCTGCCAGATGCCTACTACATCGCCCACAGCAATGAAACGTTCATTGTCGTCTACACGCGCCATGCATTCTATATGGCTTTCCGTGCCCACCAGCCCGCCCGGGTTTCGTTCCTGTCACTATATGACGGCAACCTGCAATTCTCGACCGATCGTTACCGGCGCGGCACATGGCGTGATGTAGCCGGATATTTACAGCAGCCCTGCACATGACCGGTTTACTGCGAACCGTGGGCCTGCTGGCCGGTACCCTGCTGATGCTTGTGGGTGGGGTGCGTGCTGCGTACAGTCTGGCAGAGCCAGTACCCGCTATGCCCCCGCTCTTCAGGGACGCCGCGTGTAGCAACCCGTGCTGGCAGGGCATAGAGCCAGGGCACACACGTACCAGCCAGGTAGAGCGACTGCTGACCGGGGCCGGGTTCACCATCAGCACACAGGATAACGGCACAAACGGCTATTTCGTCAGCTTCGAGGATCACCGCTACCAGACTCTAACACCCACCTACAACATCGTCCGGGGCCGCGAAGGGGTGGTAGAAGTGGTAGCCGTCACAGAACCGTACTGCGCCACCAGCTTTTTAATGCACTACGGCACCCCCGCGCAGGTATTCATCAGCCCCACGCCACAGCGCCGCCAGGACATTGTGCTGCACTACCCGCAGGTACCCATCACCATGTGGGTAGACTATGACCTGCGTGCCGAACAGGCCACAGGCGTACGTGCCACCACCCTCGCCGACGAAGACATTTTTACCGATCTGTTCCAGCCAACAGCACGCACCACATGGGCCGCCATCATGCCCCTGCTGCGCGGCCTGCACTGTGCATCGCCTGTGGTAGAATGAGAAAAAGCGTGAACAGGAATACAGAATGACCGTGCCAGACCCATTCACTGAGCGCCTGCGGGCCATTGCCAGCCGTGAAGGTACGGCACCTGATGACGTATTGCGCCGTTTGCTGGACGAATACGAAAACCGGCAGTCAAAAGCCAACTCCGCCAACCCCATAGAGGATTTCATCAGCGCATTCGATGACGACGTAACAGACCTGTCAGAGACAGCCGGGCAAACACTTTGCAAAACTTTTCGGGCATAATCCACGATGCTACCCGCACTTCTCCGCCCCATTGCCCTGATTGCCACCACGCTTACCCTGCTCACCGGCGGGCTGCGCATGGTCTACGGACTGAGCACAACCGTGGCCCCTTTCGAACTGTTCACGGACTGTGACGAGTCCCTGTGCTGGCAGGACATCCAACCCGGCAGCACGTCCATTTTTGAAGCAGAAACCCTGCTGCGCGATGCCGGGTTCGACAATTTGCTATCGTTTGGCGACCAGATGGTAGAAGCAGGGCTGGCACTGGCAACCGGCACCCCCGATGCCGCCGAGAACGACACCTACATCACCACAGACTATGACCTGACCGTAACAAACCTCGCCTTTACCCGTGATATATGCAGCCACGATGTGTTGATGATCTGGGGCCGCCCGGATGTCGTCATGGTGTTTCGCTACCGGGACTACCGCTACATCTACCTCTATCACAGAAGCGATGGCAGCACAGTCATGTTCCGCTCCGATGAAGCCAACAGCCACTTCACGACTGCTGAACTGATGTCCGCATGGGCCTTTGAGCGTTACACCCGCATGACGTTCAACAACTACGATGAAGTACCGTGGGGCAGTGTGGAAAAGCGATTGGGGCAGCCATGTTCGGGATAGTCGCACGGGCCGGGGCAGCCTGCCTCACACTGATTTTACTGGCCGTGGGAGGGTTACGGCTGCACGCTGGCACCACAACACCGTTACCCGCTTTTGATGCCTATCACCGCTGTGGCGATGTCCTGTGCTGGCACACCATTCACCCCGGCACCACCCCCATTGATGACGTTCCCGCTATCCTCACCGATGCCGGGTTCACACGCATCACACCGGTAGAAGGCGATGTAGTGGTAGCGGGCTGGTCTGTCGATGAGGTAAACAACGGGGTTTTGCGCCGCCCCCTGTTCGACGACAGCATCGTCAACGCGGACGGTACACTGATGGTTTCACACATCCGCCTGGCCCGTGAGGTGTGCAGCCACAGCGTACTGGCACAATGGGGCCGCCCGGATGATATTGTCGGTTATCCCGGCAACGACCGCTGGCTGAGTTACATCTACTACACCGACCACGGCACTGTACTGATTTTTCACTCGGAGTACGGCAACAGCGTGTTCACCATCGCAGAACTGATGACCGAACGCAACTACCGCACCTATCGCTTTCTGTATGGCAACGGCCACATGCGCTGGACGAAGGTACGGCACATCCTGGAGCAGCCATGTTAGCGCGGGTACTGCGGCTACTCCCCGTGCCGGTGCTGCTGCTGGCACTCGCAATTGTGGGCGTGCGCTACGCTGCGCGTACAATGAACGCCGTCCCCCCGCTGGAAATTTTCGAGCAGTGTGACGGGCTGTGCTGGCGTCAAATCCAGCCGGGTGTCACCTCCATTTCAGATAGCATCGACCTGTTGCAGGGAGCAGGCATCACCAACCTGCGTCCCTTCTCCGGCGAGTTTATTTACAGCGGCCTCGCCATCAAAACAGATAACCGCAGCAACCAGTACGACGCCTTCATCACCACCGCCACACCAGAACTCCTCGTTGACCAGATTACCATCTCACAGGCGGTATGCAGCCATGTAGTGCTGGCCGCGCTGGGCAAACCCGCACAAATTCTGCAACCCCCTCACGGCGATAGAACCTTTGTGTACGTGTTTTACATCAAAGACGAAGCAGTCGTCATCTTCAGGAACCAGCCCGGTAGCAGTGTGCTCGTAGGGGCCGGATTGCTGTCTGCCAGCGGCTACCACCACCTGCACCGGCTCTCACTACAAGATTACACCGTTGTTGGCTGGCACACCGCAGAAAATACCCTCCGCCAGCCCTGCGAGCCACTCCCATGACACGTTATGTAGCCCGGACGGTGGCCCTCTGTGCGCTGCTGCTGACGGTAGCAGTGCTGGGTGTGCGTGGATTGGCAGCCGGGGGGCAGGTATCGCCGCTGGCGATAGCTGACGTGACCGGGCCGGACTGTTTTAATGCCTGCTGGCACGGCATCGAAATCCAGCGCTCAGATGTAAACGACGCACTGGCCGCCCTCGATACCGCCGCCATCCCCCATGACGGGCACGCCCCGCAAAACCCCGGCATCATCAACACCACACCGGAAGAAGGCACGGCTGTACTCTACCTGAGCCTGCGCTTTCAGTCTGTGGTACGGATGGCGTTCTACCCGCAGGCGTGCCCGCTGGATTTACTGGCGGCGCTGGGCCTGCCGGACAAAATCGACACAGCAGGCAGTGGCCCATATTTCATCTACCGCGAGGGCATCATGATTGGTGTACGGCCCGTCGCTACGGATGAGCGGTTTGTGGTAGAACTCATCTCACGTGAGCAGGCATCGGCCATTCTAGCCATTGGCATCAATGCCGATACCCCGCCCGTGACATGGGACAGGGTGCGTGCGCTCACGGCAGAGGGGTGTTGATGCGCTACGGCTGCAAAATGAACGTTTCTTCGTGCCTCAGGTCTATCACCCGGAAGATCACCTTAACGCGCACAGCCCACACAATGTTAATCAGTTCGCCCGTATAGCTCCACGGCTGTGAAGGCAACCGACACGAGAAAAATTCTTTCACCGGCTCATCTGGCGATAACTCCATGATGACGCCAAACGGCTCCACATAGACTGTCTCACTGTTACGGTCGCCACGGCCCTCAGTGTGCCACCCCACCGATACTTCTATCCCCTGGCACTCAACAGGTTTATCCGAGATCACTTCAATATCGGCTTCCAGCAGGTCGCCAGGGCGGAACGTCTGAATGCCGCTGCCCTTCCGAAAATGCACATTAACCGCAGTACTGCGGAACCGGCTCATATTCATTACGAGGCTACCTCCGGTGCGGGGTCAATCTGCGCAGAAATGGTAATATCGTAGCGGTCGCGGTAGTCCAGCCAGCCGGGTAAATCCATCTCTACATTGATGTGCCAGCTAATTTTGTTGTCGTTCGCAGTAAAGGTATGCATGGCGTTTTCCGGTACTTTCATGCTGAAGCTGTGGATAAAGTCACTGTTCGCGCTGATGGGGTAATTGTCAATCAAGTCTTCTACAATCACGATGTCGCGGCTATCTGTACTGGTAGACGTGCCGGATGTGTAACGTGCCCACTCCCGCAGAATAAGCTGCACCTTCATCGTTTCGACGTGTGTCGCCTGCTTGAAGTACTGGCTGTAGTCCAGCTCGAACGTCTGCCCACGCTGCAACGTATCTGACGTGATAAACACCACTGGCAAATCCATCGCACGATCCAGATAGTTACGCCACAGGTACGCCCCGAACACAAAAAACACACCATACAGGGGGATGCCGCCGCAGATAGCGGCAAAGATCAGGATAATCAATGAGTCCGCTTGCACGGCCAGCAACCCGCCAATGACCAGTGCCGTAATCAGTGTCGCCGGTAGGACGGTGCGCTGTGGCAACCCCTTTTGCTTACGAAACAGGTTCATAGACTGCGCCTGCTTCTTCCAGCCCCCTTCCTCAACCGCTTCTCTGGATAGTTTTACTTTCATCTTGGCAGAGCCTTCCCGGTGCGCTATAACGTTACCACTCAGTGTAGCGCTTTTGCCCGCAGGGACAAATTTTATGCGACAATCACGATGCCTGCGGGTTTGCCTGCACAGTCGTTCCGGTCGGGTTCCCGAACAGACGTTGCAGCAGGTAAATGTGAATAAAAATTGCAATGGCGACCTGATAGAGTGTAATCAAAGACAGTGGATACATCCCCATGAGGGTTGGTGCCGGGGAAAGTTCGATTGCCCCCATATTGGAAAGAGAAAGCACCGCCGCTGCGCTAACGAAATCGAACAGCCCGACAATATTCCAGATGATTGCCAGATTGCGACTCCACGAGAAACCACGATAGAGCGCCCACGCAACCGGCAACGCAGTAACGCCGATGAAAATATCCTGAACAGCATTGGATACCCCGATCTCAGCCGGAAGCAAACCCTGTGAGTAATACACCAGCAGGCTTGCTCCAGAAATTCGGTACAGTTGCGTTACGGTCAGAACCCATGTGGGCGTTTCTGCAAGGAATTGTTTAAACGCAGCAGAACGCCGGGAGGCCACAAAAAGACAGATGATAGGCAGTAAAGAAGCAACGTTAAACGCGATAAAGCCAATTGCATCGCCTGACGGGTCTTCGGCGTTCTGGAAGAATGGAATGCGTGCCATCAACAAACTGAGCACAGCCCACCCCACCATAATGACTGACAACACAGGCAATCGCCGCCAGCTATAGGCAGCAATCACCACGGCGATGGTCAATGCAATAACAGTGAAGGTTATATCTGGTATTGGAATCGTCATGTTACACCTCAATTTCCCTGAATCAAGTCGTCAGAATTCAGCAAATCGAAAGGAACATCACGCTTCTGGATCGGAAACTGCACCTCAACAACCAGATCCGGCACATCCTGAAACCCGGCTGCATCCAGAATGATGACATGCACCGGGCCAATAAACGCATAATTGTTGATTTCCGCCCACTCGCCCACCACACTGAAGCCGATATGGACTTCATAGGGGGCACCCCGATGCACAAATGTCGCCATTTCACACGGGGGCAACTCACGCTCCACAAATAGTTGGCCGTCGCGGGTTTGCAGCAGAGGATGGGAATTCGCTTTCAGGATTCGCCCGATTTCCAGATCAAAGTAATCGGTAGTCACACCATCAGCGTGCAAAATCCCCATAAAGTTACTGTAGCGGTCATCAGATGTATCTGGCAGGAGGGGGACGACATCTCGCCACTGTTGCATGGACGATTCCCAATCTGGCGCGATGCCCCGCACCCCGAAGTAACGCCGCGTCGGTAGCTCCTTGACGACGACATCACGCATCTGTTGCCCCTGCTGCCGAATCTGCTTCAATCGAGACTCAATCGTGCGAATACGCTGCATTTCTGCCAGCACCTGCTGTTCGATTTCCGCCTTACGCAGCAGCAGCATCCCCTGCATTTCATCCAGCGATACATCGTCTTTGATGAACCGCTGGATCTGATTCAGGGACAGCCCCAGTTCCTTAAGCGCAACAATACGATTGAGCGCTGGTAGCTGGCCGGCACTGTAATAGCGGTAGCCACTGCCGGGGTTTACCTTCGCCGGTTGCAGCAG
>JBCCQC010000240.1:0-6805 GCA_039024535.1 Chloroflexota bacterium | reverse complement strand
GATCACTGGAAACCTCGTTGCCAGCAGCACGCGTCTGCGCTACCCGCCCCGCAGCGAGTTCAAGCCCGCTGGCATAAGCCTGCTGTGCGCGTTCCGGCTCGCCCCCGGCAAAGTACATCAGCCCCATGTCAAAATAGTCGAGCGTATCGGCACTCTGGCTGGCAGTCCGCTGCAAACCAAGATCAATCGCCCGGTCAAGTTCACCTGCAAGATAGTAGGTAAATCCCAGATCGGTTAGCAGGCTACCAGTGTTCTCTCCGAGCGTGATAGCCGTTTCAAAATCCGCAATTGCAGCATCCAGATCATCCAGCACGAAATAGTCTGCGGCGCGGCCTGCATAGGCACGGCCATACTGTGGCGCTTCTGCAATGGCGATGTTGTAGAATTCGAGCGCGGCTTCCTCGTCCCGCACATAATCAAGGCTCTGTGCGCGGGCATAGGCTTCCATTGCCCCCACAGAAAGCGACTGCACCGGCGTGAGCGTGACCAGCATCATCCAGCCCAGTACAGCCAGTGACAGCACACTGCTGACGATTACGAACAGCCAGCGCGTTCGGCGCCCGCTGGTGGTAGAGATACCAAACAAAAACAGACTCACCGCCAGCACGGTTAGCTGTGCCACATACGTCTGCGCCTTTGACTCCCATGAATCATCAATGGCAGCAGCATTCAGGAACTGCTCGGAGAGTAACGTGACGTTCTCAAAATAGGTGTCTACCTCGTACTGCGCGGCGTCCAGTTGCAGCGTATTAGCATCAAGATAAGGATCGTTCAACAGCGGTGATAGGTTTGTGACGGCACTGCGAAGCTCTCGAAAACGATCCGCAGCAACGTCGTTACCACGTTCGAGAGCCACAAATTCACGGCTGTCGTAGGCAACATAGCGGCGGTAGGCATCGCCATAGGCAAAACCATAGTCGATCTCACCCCGTGCCCGTGCGCCCATTGCCTGGATCGCAAAGTGTGATGCTTCCCGTTCGGCCTCATCTGCGCGGATAGACGCAAATGACTCCAGATAGCCCACTACCGCTGCCTGGATCACCACCAGCGAGATGAGAATGGCAACGATGCGTTCGAACGGTTCGCCGTTGAACAGGGATGTGGGTGATGCGCCGCTCATATGCGCCCTCCAAACTCGACCATAAGGGCGGCTACCACACTGTACGTCAGGCACAGCGACGCGATGATGGCACAACTATAACGCAGAACGCGCCGCGTCGGGTGAATTGCCTCTGCGAGGGAGTAAAACAGCAACGCAACCGATAGTACAATAAATATGCCGACGAGCTGTCTGATCTGTGCGCGGCTTTCTATGGCTGTGGCAATGTGCGGGGCCGGGTCAAGGTCACGGGCGCGGCGGGCATCGGCTAATGATTCGCCCAGATCACGATCCGTGTTATAGGTGCCATCCAGGTTCAAAAAGCGCGTTTCGAAAAACTCGCGGTTACTCAACGATTCATCACGTGCCTGTAATGCCTGCAACTCCAGCAGAGCAGCCTCCTCCGGCGAGGCATTTGCGCGGTCGCGCTCCAGCAGGGTTGCCAGTTGCTGGTTCAGCACAAAATCGGTGTAGGCTCGATAGTTACGGTACAACCGCGCCGTGCCCACCGTGAGCGATTCCTCCGTATTGATGACCGCGCTGGTACTGGCAAAATCGCTGTTCCCGGCACGCTCCGAGATAACAGCCGTGCGCCATGCGACCAGCGCCCCCACAATCGTCACCACAGCAATTAGAACTGCCATCACTGTCTGGAATGTATCGCCATCATGTTCGACCATCTCTGGCGGCGCAATATCTCCCATAATTGTCTCCCGTCGCGGTTACGTGTAGATGCCGGTGCATCCGGCGTTGAAGTCGTGTGTGTGTAGCACCGTATGTATGGCCCGGGCGATTTTCCCTCCACCAATGGCCGATGGCTCAATCGGGTTGGCGAAGTCCACCGGCTCACTGCATACAATCCGCAGGTCAATCACGGGGAGGCCGTGGCGTGTGGCACACTGCACAATGATGTCATCGAAGAAGCGGATGGCCGTTTTGTAAAGCTGTTTCGTCACGGGGTTGTTTTCCTGCGGGTTGTATACCGTACAGACCGTGACCGGCAGTTGTGGTGCCAGCACCGCCGATAGCATCTGCTCGTATTCGTCCTCGAACGCACTGCCCATCTTCTGCAAGACGCTCAATGCCTCGGCTACGGTAGCAACGCCCATACTTACCATGCCAATCTGACCGAGCAGGTTATTGCCACCCGCACTGATGACCAGATGTGTGGCGTCAGCGGGCAGGCGTTTGAGCTGTGTATTCGGCACATCGTGAATCACATCACCGTCCACGGCCAGCAGGCTTACACGATCAGTCTCGCCCAGCAGGGCCTGCAACTGCGTTCGCACATCCGGCTCACCGGGATGCACATATGACGCATTATCCAGCACACTATCACCCAGTAGAACCACATGCATATTCCGTCTCACCATTGCTAACCACCATCACACGCCTATTATAGCCCTATGCTGAATACCCTGCGACATAACCTGACCTCGAACCTGCGCCTGCTGTGGTGGCTGCTGCGCCGCTATGGTGACTGGGCCGTGCGCGTGCTGGTGATTGCGCTGGTGCTGGTTCGCCTGCAACCGGCAGAACCCCGCGCCGCGCTCGGTGAACCGCAAACCGTCATCACGGACAGGCCGCACCTGTGCGTGCATACCCGCCTGATTGACGAGGTGGAAACATGGAAAATTCAGAAGTCGCTGCAACTGGTGCGCGAGATGGGTGCCGACCACATCGTAGAGTTTTTCCCGTGGGCCTACGTGGAAAGTGAGCGCGGCGTGTACGATTGGGGTTCGGTAGATCGTATTGTGCGCCACGCAGAAAATCAGGGTATCCGCGTCATTGTGCGAACGGGCTTCGTGCCGGAGTGGGCACGGGCTGATATTGAGCAATCCACGCTGAACACGCTGAGTGAAGACGCATACCCGGATTTTGCGAATTTTGTAGCGGCTTTCGCAGCGCGTTATGCCGGAACCGCCGACGAAATCATCATCTGGAACGAGCCGAACCTGGCATTTGAGTGGGGTTATACCGGCGTAGACCCGGCGGGGTATGCTCGTCTGCTGGAAGCGGTGTATGAAAAGGCACATGCTGCAAACCCGGACGTAATGATCCTGTTTGCGGGGCTGGCCCCCACACTGGAACCTTCCGGCAGCGCCAACGCACTGGATGATATTCTGTTTCTGGAAGCGGCGTACGAAGCGGGTGCCGGCGATTACTTCGATGGGATGACGATGCACACCTATGGATTCACGCACCCGGCAGACATGCACCCGGCAGCAGACGCGCTGAACTTTCGGCGTGCAGAACTGCTTTACGACGTGATGGAAGGCTATGGCGACGCCGATAAACCCGTTTACATCACAGAAACCGGCTGGAACGACCATCCACAGTGGGCGCTGGCCGTGCGCCCCTCGGAGCGTGCGATTTACACCATAGACGGGCTGCACATTGCCGAAGACTGGCCGTGGCTGGATCAGATGTGCCTGTGGATGCTGCGCACGCCTGCACCCATCAACGGCCACCAGGACGGCTACACGATGATAACGCCAGAATTCCAGTTGAAGGCGATTTACTACGCCGTGCAGAACTACGCGCTGGGCCGCGAACGTGACTCCGCGTTGTGGCTGCCCCCGCCATCTGAGTAGCAGGGCAGAATATGTATCTGAACCGATATAGAGTGCTGTTGCTGGCAGTTATTGCGATTCTGGTTGCTACCGCTGCACGTCCCCATCTTGCAAGTCTGCTGGAAACGCCATCAGAGCCGCGAGAGGTTTTCCATGCCGGGGAACTGAGAATCGGCCTTGACCCATCGCGGCCACCGTTTGCGTTCTTCACACCGGACGGCGAGTACGTGGGGCTTGAAGTTGATCTGGGACGGGCGCTGGCCGATGAAATCGGCGTGCCGGTGCGCTTTGTGGGGCTTGGCTTTGATGGCCTGTACGACGCGCTCAAGACCAACAACGTAGATGTGGTCATTGCCGGGTTGCAGCCGGTTTACCACATTGACGGCAACGCGGCGGTTTACTCAACGCATTACTTTAACGCTGGACTGGTTCTCGTCAGCGAAGCAGGGTTCGAGGACATGCGCGACCTGCCCGGCTATGCACTGGCCTATGAATTTGGCTCCCCGGCAGATGCCGAGGCCCAGCGCTGGCTGCGACGGGTACGCCCGTTTGATCTGCGCCCGTATGAACTGCCGGAATATGCGCTGGAAGCCATGCACGTGGGCGAGGCAGATGCGGTGCTGGTGGATGCGGCCACGGCGCGGCTTTACCTGCGTGAGCACCCGGAATTTGACGCCAGCGCAGAGCAAATCACCCATGCATTTTACACGGTTACACTGCGCAACGACCGCCCGGACATGCTGGGCGTGATAAATGACACCTTGCAGCAGCTATATGATGACGGTACGCTTGACGATATTCTTGACGAGTGGCTGTGAGAAAGTACCCGCCCATGCACATCAAACGCTCCGATACTGTCCCGTCGTTTGCCTCCCCGCACGGCGAACTGGTTTTTGAACTTATCGGGGAGCGCATGGGCGCAGTAAACAGTCACAGTGTCGCGCAGATTGTGCTGCCCCACGGCAAAGCCTCCCGCAAGCACTATCACCCGGAAGCGGAAGAAAGCTACTACGTGCTGGCCGGACGCGGGCGCGTGGTGCTGGACGGTGAGGAACAGAAGGTTATGGCCGGGGATACCGTGTGGATTCCGCCGGGTGTGGTACATCAGATCTTTAACACCGGGCACCAGCAGGAAAACCTTATATTTCTGGCCGTGTGCATCCCGGCATGGACGCCAGATAACAGCGTCTTCCTCGACTGACAGACGGACAATATGCACATCGGCATTGACGCACGGCTCACCCACTACCGCACGGGGGGCATCAGCACATATATCCGGCATCTGGTGTGGGAACTGGAAAAGCTAGATCAACAGAACGATTACACGGTTTTCCACAGCCGCAAAGCAGGGGCTGCAAAGACCATCCCGCAGCGTGGCACACGTGCTAACCTGTGGACGCCAGCACATCATCGTATCGAGCGCACCGCGCTTTCCGTAGAAATTGCCCGCTTCGGACTTGATGTGTTCCACAGCCCGGATTTTATACCGCCACGCCGGGGCGCACGCCGTCATGTCATCACCGTGCATGACCTGACGTTTTTGCACTATCCGCAGTTTCTCACATCACAGAGCCGCCGCTACTACAACGCGCAGATTCACGGCGCTGTGCGCCACGCCGACCATATCCTGACGATTAGCCAGAGTTCACACGATGACATTGTGAATATGCTGGGCGTGCCACCGGAAAAAATCAGTATTCACCTGCTGGCAGCCGAGGATAATTTTACACCGCAGTCGTCAGACGTTGTTGCACAGATGCGCCGCGAACTGGATTTACCAGCAGAATATGTGCTGTTTGTGGGAACACTGGAACCGCGCAAAAATATCGATGGTCTACTCACAGCGTACCGTCAGCTCCTGCAAAGCCTGCCAGATGCCCCGGCGCTGGTGCTGGCCGGTAACCGTGGCTGGCTGCTGGACGATACCCTGCATGAAATCGAAAGTATGCAGCGTCATGGGCGCGTGATATGGCGGGAGAAAATCCCGCAGCAGTGGATGCCCGCACTCTACAGCGGTGCGACTGCCCATGTGATGCCATCATTTTACGAGGGGTTCGGGCTGCCAGCACTGGAGGCGATGGCGTGCGGTACCGTGCCCATCGTCAGCAATCGGTCATCCCTGCCGGAAGTCGTCGGCGACGTGGGCCTGCAAATCGACCCGGAAAGCCCGGAGGACATGGCACAGGCTATGTACACTGCCCTCACAGATGCCACATGGCGCACGCAGCAGGAGCAGGCCGGTATAGAGAGAGCAGCGCAGTTTAGCTGGCAGGATGCTGCACAGGTCGCGCTCGCGGCATATAGAAAGGTCATGAGTTAAGCCATGCGTATTCTGATGGTCACAGCCAGTCCACCCTACCCGCCGTTCTCTGGCGGGGCGATACGCGGCTACGGCATCTTACATGGGCTGCACGCTGCGGGGCACATGGTTACCCTGCTCACATTTGCTGATGAAACACCGCAAAACACACCACTCTCACAGTTCACAGAGCGTGTCATCACGGTGCCACCGCTACGGCGCACTACGTCCCGGCGGCTGCGTGATCTTATACTGACGGATAGAGCCGATATTGCGCTGCGGTTGCGCAGTGATACCATGTTACAGGCTCTTTCTGGTGTGCTGGATAGCGGGGAGTTTGATCTGGTGCAGTTTGAGGGCATCGAGGTGGCGAACTACCTGTTTGATGTGCGTCAGCATAGCCCGGATGTTGTCACTATCTACGATGCATTTAACGCCGAGGCCGACCTGCAACGGGTCATCGCGCAGATTGATCGGGGCGACTTGCGCAGGCTGCCGGGTGCGATTTATTCTACGATTCAGGCGCAGCGTATTGAGCAGTTTGAGCGGGCGCTGGGTGAGGCAGCCCACGCAGTGATTGCCGTTTCCGATGAGGATGCCGCGCTGCTCAAGACACATCGGGCCAATGGTATAGTTCATGTGGTGCCCAGTGGTATTTTCGTCAATGACTACACGAATACAGTGAGTGACCTGACGCTCAACCCCCACGCGCTGGTTTTCACCGGCAAGATGGACTATCGCCCGAACGTGGATGCCATGCTGTGGTTCGCGGAACATGTGCTGCCGCAGGTGACATCACAGCTTGACGCACATCTGTACATCATCGGGCAAAAG